>JBMONJ010000129.1:0-7007 GCA_049324655.1 Candidatus Omnitrophota bacterium
TCTGCGAAAATTGCACGCGCATACTGTACTTAGAGGAAGACCTTTGAGCTTTAAGAGCTTGGAGTTGTTCATTGACGGCGCCTCAAAAGGAAATCCCGGCCCGGCCGGGGTGGGCGCGGTTGTCTGCCACAATGGCGAGGCGGTAAAGAATCTTTCCCGTGCCATCGGCAACACTACCAATAATGTCGCGGAATATTACGCGCTTATCTTTGCTCTTGAAGAGGCGTTGATTTTGCGCGCCTCAGAAGTCATTGTCAAAACTGACAGCGAACTTTTGGCAAGACAGTTGAATGGGGCATATAAAGTAAAGAGCCAGAATCTTAAATTGTTGTATGCTCAAGTCCAACATTTATTCGGCGGTTTTCGCAGAGTAGAAATCCGGCATATCCCGCGGGAGGAAAACCGCGGCGCAGATAAATTGGCAAGTAAGGCAATTAAATGACAAGCCGAGACGGCCGCCCCCACCGTTTTGCTTCGCTTTGCGCAGCAAAACGAAGCAGTGGGGGAGGAAAGTCCGGGCTCCCAAGGGCAGCGTAGCGGTTAATTGCCGCCCTCGTGGCGATGTAAATCGCGACGGGAGGATCAGAGCCACAGTGACGAACATCCCCGACGGAAACGCCGGGGGGAGAGTGAAACGAGCAATCTCTGCGCGGAGCAAGGCCGAATAGTCCCGGCATTTATCCCGGAAGGGACAATAAGAACTGCCCGTTCGAAACCCTTGAAAGGAATGCCGGGAGGGTTGGCTGCTTAATCCCCAAGGCAACTTTGGGATTTAGAGAAATGGCCGTTAGTCCCGCCTAAATGATCGGGAAAGACAAAACCCGGCTTATCGGCTTGTCAAATGAGCCCGCAACTTACGGAATGACAACGAACGTAAGTTGCGAGGCGAATTTGCCCCCACCGCTTTGCTTCGCAAAGCGAAGCAGCGGGGGCTCATTAAAGGAGGAATACTTATGTCCGGACATTCAAAGTGGGCAGGGATAAAACACAAGAAGGCCCTGCTCGACGCCAAAAAAGGCGCTGCCTATACCAAGATAATCAGAGAGATTACCACTGCTGCCAGAAATGGCGGCGGCAATCCGGATTTAAATCCGGCGCTGCGCACCGCGATAGGCAAGGCGCGGGAAGTCAATATGCCCAATGACAATGTCGTCAACGCCATAAAAAAAGGCACCGGCGAACTTCCCGGCGTGATTTATGAGAATACGATCCTCGAATGCTATGGTTCGGGCGGGGTGGCCATCTTGATCGAGTGCCTTACTGACAACAAGAACCGCACCACGGCGGAGCTGAGAAACTTGGTCGGGAAAAAAGGCGGCAGCTTTGCCGGCGCCGGCTCAGTGAGCTGGATGTTTACCAAGAAGGGTTTTATCGTGGTTGATAAGTCGGCCGCTGACGAGGATACGCTGATGTCTCTGGTATTGGATGCCGGCGCCGAGGATATGAAGGCGCAGGAAAAGTCTTTTGAGATTACTTGCGCGCCGCAGGATTTGGAAAAAATCAAGGCGGCGCTCAAGGAAAAAAACATCCCTACCCAAACCGCCGAGGTTACCATGCTGCCCAGCTCGACGGTGCAGGTGACCGGCAATGACGCGCGGCAGGTCTTGGGGCTGGTCGAAGCCATCGAAGAGCACGACGATGTACAGTCAGTCTACGCCAACTTCGATATTCCGGATAATATCTTGGAAGAGATATCCAAGCAGCAAGGATGAGAATTTTAGGTATAGACCCGGGTTTAAATACCACGGGTTACGGGGTGGTGGAATTTGCTGGCGGCCGGATAAAGTTGGTGGAGGCCGGAGTCATTAAAACCAGTTTAAGCGCGGGAATAAAGAATCGCTTAAATAAGATTTATCGCGCGCTGCAAGGGCTTATCCGCGAGCAGAAACCCCAAGTAATGGTCTTGGAAAAGCTTTACACGCATTACCGCCACCCTACTACCGCCTGTCTCTTGGGCCATGTCCGCGGGGTGATTTGTCTTTTAAGCGCGCAGGAAAACTTGGAATTTTTTGAATACAGCCCCACGCGAATAAGGAAATCGCTTATAGGACGCGGCAATGCCTCAAAACTGCAGACCAAGCGAATGGTAGAGAGAATTTTTTCGTTAAAAGCAGAGAGTCTGCCTTTGGATACCAGCGATGCCTTGGCCATGGCCTTGGCCCATGTGGATATTAATTTAAGACACCGAAGATGATTTCGCGCATCAGCGGAAAAATAATTGCCCGCAGCGAAAATTGCCTGACTGTAGAAGTGCAGGGGTTATGTTACGAAGTATTTTGTCCTCCGACGGTGTTGGAAAGAATTCCCCAAGCCGCGGCGACTGACAATGTGGTTAATCTAATTACTTATCATTATCATCAAGTCGAACCCTCGCGCAGCACGCCGGTATTGATAGGATTTATCAACGAGGTGGAAAAGGATTTCTTTGAGCGTTTCATAACCGTCTCCGGCATTGGCCCGCGCGCCGCAGTGCGGGCTTTAAACAAACCTATTTCCGAGATCGCCAGAGCCATTGACGACGGGGATTTGGGATTTTTGACTTCGCTACCGGGTATTGGCCCGCAGCGCGCGCGGGAAATCGTAGCCAAATTGCAGGGCAAGGTCGGCAAATTTGGATTATTACAGGATAAGGTTTTGAAGAAAGAGACCGTGGCGCAGGATATTATGGAGGAGGCCTTGGAGGTATTGTCGCGTTTGCAATATAAGAAATACGAGGCCAGCGAGATGATTAAAAAGGCGCTGGAACGTTCGCCGGGGATTAGGACCTGCGAGGAATTATTAAACGAGGTTTATCGCCAGAAGATTAAAGGCCGAGGATAAAGATGGAAGAGAGCGAAAAGAATTACATCAAAGGAGTGGTCGAGGCCCTGCTTTTCATCACTGACAAGCCTTTGGTTATGGCTGGGATACAGGAGGTTTTGGAGGGGGTGGATGCCGCGACGATAAAGGCGGCAGTCGAAGAATTAAAAAATGATTATGCCACCCGGCATCGCGGGTTAAGTATTAATGAGGTGGCCGGCGGTTATCAAATGTCCACCTCGCCGGAGTACGCCCAGTATGTAAAGAAATATTACAAGGCCCGGCATAAAGAAAAATTAACCGGGCCGTCTTTAGAGACCTTGGCGATTGTCGCTTATAAACAGCCGGTTACCCGTCTGGATATTGAGTCTATCCGCGGGGTAAATGTTGACGGGGTAGTGGCCTCTCTTTTGGAAAAAGGCTTGGTGCGCATTGCCGGCAGAAAAGAGGTTATCGGCCGGCCGTTTGTGTATGGCACCACCCGGCAGTTCTTGGAATATTTCGGTTTAAAATCTTTACAGGATTTGCCTAAAATAGAAGAGTTCGCGCAAATAAAATTGCCTAGCGCTGTTAAAGTGGAGGAAAATAATGAACCTCAACAGCTTACGCATGAAGGTTGACCAAGTAGACGCCAAGATAATCCGGCTGCTTAATGAAAGGGCCAAGATAAGCTTGGCAATTGGAAAAATAAAATTAAAGGAAAACCGGACGGTTTATTCTCCGGACCGCGAAAAAGAGATTCTGTCGCGCCTGAATAAATTGAGCCGCGGGCCACTTCATCCGGCCGCGCTGGAAGCGATTTACCGCGAGGTTATGTCTTCGTCATTATCGCTGGAAAAACCTTTGACGATCTGCTATATGGGCCCGCCAGCCACCTTTTCGCATCAGGCGGCAATAAAAAAATTCGGCGCTTCGGTAAAATACCGGGCCGTGGATAATATCTCCGATGTTTTTAATGAGGTGGAAAAACAAAACTGCGATTATGGCGTGGTGCCCATTGAGAATTCTATCGAAGGCGTGGTAACCCACACCTTGGATATGTTCGTGGATTCGGATTTAAAAATCTGCGCGCAAATTCTTTTGGAGGTCTCGCATAATCTGTTGTCCAATTCTGCGCGCGATAAAGTTAAAAAGATTTATTCCAATCCGCAGGTGTTTGGCCAGTGCCGGATTTGGTTAGAGAGTAATTTGCCCAAGGTCGAATTGGTGGAAGTCAGCAGCACCAGCAAGGCCGCGCAAGTTGCGGCAGGTGAAAAAGGCGCGGCGTGTATTGCTTCTCTTCTGGCGGCGCAAGTCTATGGGCTTAAGGTGATTGAGAGGGACATTGAGGACAGTCCGCATAACCTGACGCGTTTCTTGGTGATTTGCCAAAATGATGTGCGGCCGACCGGGGATGACAAGACCTCGATTATGTTCTCTATCAAAGACCGTATTGGCGCGCTGCATGATATGTTAGTGCCGTTTCGCAGATATAAAATCAATCTTACTAAGATTGAGTCTAGACCGTCGAAGAAGCGGGCTTGGGATTATTATTTCTTCGTAGATTTGAAAGGCCACCGCTTGGATAAAAAGGTAAAGCAGGCGCTTTCGGAATTGGAAGAGAAGTGTAAATATCTGAAGGTCTTGGGTTCTTACCCGGATTTGTGAAATGAGTTAGCGGTAAAAAAAGTTTTTAACGCTACTTGCCGCTAATCCAAAGCACTAATTACCGCGAATATTAGCGGAAATTAGTGTTTCAGAAATTAGTGGTCATTAGCGCCAAAAGTTTTTAACATTTTCAAAATGAAAGAACTGGCACGAAAAGAGATCTTTAAGGTTGCCCCGTATGTTCCCGGCAAACCAATTGAAGAGGTGCAAAGGGAAATGGGGCTCAAGGAAGTCATTAAGTTAGCTTCGAATGAGAGCCCTTTGCCGCCATCTAAGCGCGCTATAAAAGCAATTGTGACGGCGGCAAAGGGCTTAAACCGTTACCCCGACGGCAGTTCTTATTATCTGCGCCGTAAACTGGCGCGCAAATTAAGGGTCAATGAAAATCAGTTTACCTTGGGCAATGGCTCAGATGAATTGATTGTGCTGGCAGTACGGGCCTTGGTTAATCCCGGCGAAGAAATCATTGTTGCCAAGCCTACTTTTCTAATTTACGGCATTGCCGCAACGATTTCCGGCGCCAAGGTTATCGCCGTGCCAATGAAAGATTTTCGTTATGACTTAGAGGCGATGCAGGCGAAGATTTCCCCGCGCACCAAACTGATTTTTATTGCCAATCCGGATAATCCCACGGGAAGTTATGTAACGCAAACCGAGGTGGAGAAATTTCTTGAGGGAATTCCTGAAAACATCTTGGTATTTTTTGACGAGGCCTATTTTGAGTTGGTGGATAAGCAAGATTATCCCGACACCATAGAACTACAGAAGCGATACCGCAACCTTGTTATCAGCCGCACCTTTTCCAAGGCTTATAGTTTAGCCGGGCTGCGTCTGGGCTATTGCATCGCGGATAAAACGATTGCCGAATGCTTAAACCGGGTGCGCGAGCCATTCAATATCAATTCACTGGCGCAGGAGGCGGCCTTAGTCAGTCTCGACGACACCTCGCGCCTGAAAGCTTTAAAAAAGCTGATTCGCGAGGGCCGGGAATATTTAATCGATAACTTTGAGGAATTGGGGCTTGAGTTTGTTCCGCCGGCTGCCAATTTTATTTTAATTAATCTAAAACAAAACGGCTCTTCCATTGCCGGCCGGCTTTTAAAACAAGGAGTAATCGTCAGAGATATGTCTAGTTGGGGGCTTAAAAACTTTATTCGCGTTACCGTAGGCACGATGAGAGAAAATAGAAAGTTTGTGGCAGAGTTGAAGAGAATAATAACTATAAAATAAATATTTGTTGCTGGGTAATGTGGGTGGGTTGTGCGTTGTGAGTCGGGTTGTGTGTTGTGGGGATGAGGGAAAATTCCCCGCCCCCACACTCATTACTCGACCCATTACCCACAACTCATCATCACCCCCAATTCTTTAGAAAGGAAAATCCTTATGATAATTGTCCTAACCCCGAACGCTACGGAAGAACAAATTAACCATATCGTCGAGAAGGTCACCAAGCTGGGCCTTACCCCGCATGTTTCCAAGGGTGTTGAACGCACCATTATCGGCGTAATCGGTCCGGAGGATGTGCTGCGGGTTACGCCCTTGGAGGTTTTTCCCGGCGTAGAAAAGGTAATGCCGGTTTTGGCGCCTTACAAATTGGTTTCGCGGGAGTTTAGGCCGGAGAACTCAATAATTACTTTAGAAAATGGCGTTAAAATCGGCGCCAATAAAATTGCAGTAATGGCCGGGCCTTGCGCTATTGAAAATCACGAAGTACTCTTGGAAACTGCCAAGGCAGTTAAGGCCGCAGGCGCTGCGATCTTGCGCGGCGGGGCATTTAAGCCGCGCACCTCGCCGTATACCTTTCAGGGTTTGGGCGAGGAAGGATTAAAAATGCTCGCTTCCGTAGGTAAATCTTTGGATATGCCCACAGTAAGCGAGGTAATGGATACCCGGCAGGTGGAATTGGTAGCAGAGTATGCGGATATCTTGCAAGTCGGCGCGCGCAATATGCAGAATTTCAATCTTTTAAAGGAAGTAGGTTTAGCCAAGAAGCCGGTCATCTTAAAAAGAGGAATGAGCTCGACGATAAAAGAGTGGCTGATGTCCGCAGAATACATCCTTGCCGGCGGGAATTTCAATGTGATTCTTTGCGAGCGGGGAATCCGGACTTTCGAGGATTTTACCCGTAACAGCCTGGATATCTCTTCGGTGCCGGCAGTGCATCAGCTTTCGCATTTGCCGGTATTTGTGGATCCCAGCCATGCCGTGGGAAAATGGAATTTGGTTTCTGCCGTGTCTAAGGCAGCAGTAGCTGCCGGCTGCGATGGGCTTTTAATCGAGGTGCATATCCGTCCGGAAGAGGCGCTTTCCGACGGGACTCAGTCTTTAATCCCTTCGCGTTTTAAAGAGCTGATGTTGGAATTGAGAGCCGTGGCTAAAGCGGTAGGAAGGGAGATCTGAGTTGAGGATGGGTTGCGGGTAATGGGTCGAGTAGTGAGTTGTGAGGGTGAGTTTTTTTATGTTTTTCCCCATCCCCACAACATACAACCCGACTCGCAACTCACTACTCACCCTCACAACTTGATAATTTATTTATGTCGAGAATTTTCTTTAACAAGGTC
>JBMONJ010000130.1:0-6843 GCA_049324655.1 Candidatus Omnitrophota bacterium
AATTAAAAGAGGAGTTTGGCATTGAAATGATCGTAGCCAATGCTGAAAACGCCGCGGGCGGAGCCGGCCTGACGCCGACAATTGCCGATGAATTATTTAAGGCCGGCTGCGATGTCTTGACTACCGGCGACCATATCTGGGACCGTCGGGAAATCAATAATTATTTAAATGCTACTCCCCTTTTACTGCGGCCAGCCAATTTTCCCGAGGGCGCGCCGGGCAAGGGCTGGTGCCTATTTAAAACCGCTTCAGGAATAAATGTGGCGGTAGTTAATTTAGAGGGCCGGGTATTTATGCGTTACCAGATTGATTGCCCGTTTAAAACGGTAAAAAATATTCTTGAGCAATTACGGGATAAAGCGGGTATAATATTGGTGGATATGCATTGCGAGGCCACCAGCGAAAAAATGGCAATGGGCCATTTCTTGGATGGCGCAGTCTCGGCAGTAGTGGGGACACACACCCATATCCAGACTGCTGATGAAAAGATCTTAAACAATGGCACGGCCTATATCACCGACTTGGGGATGACCGGGCCGTATGATTCGGTCATTGGCCAGCGCAAGGAAAAGATTATTGAGCGTTTTATCTCTGGGTTGCCCACCCGTTTTGAGGTAGCCAGCGAAGAGGCGTTGCTTTGCGGTGCAGTTTTGGAAATTGATGATAAAAGCGGGAAGGCAAAAGGCATTACTATAATTCAAAGACCGCTGAATTAGAGAGGAGGAAGGGATGTCTGCTTGGGACGGCATAGACCGGAGGAAATTCCCCCGCGCGAATTACCCTTGTCTTTTAATTATCCGCAGGGATAATGCGGCTCCCGAGGCCATGCTGACGCATACCGAGAATATCGGTATCGGCGGCGTGGGGATAATCAGCAAGCGGGAGCTTAAGCTGTTTGACAAAGTAGAGTTAGAGCTGGATCTCTTGGATATGCAGCCGCACATAAAATGCGACGGCAAAATCGTCTGGTCCGTAAGGCGCAAAGATACCGAAGAGGTCAAGCCGTCATATTTTGATATTGGGATAGAATTTGTCAATATTAACGATAAAGACCGCAAGCGCATCGAATTTATCGTCAACCGACTTGCCGACCTCGAGTTAAGGCGACCCAAAAACTTTTAGATGTTATTAGATTCCATCCTGCTTCCGCGGGATCTGAAAAAGCTGCCTACCTCAGAACTTCCGTTCGTTGCCCACGAAATAAGACAAAAGATCGTCGAAGTTGTTGCGAAAAACGGCGGACACTTGGCCTCCAGCTTAGGTGCGGTGGAACTGGCCATTGCCCTGCATTACTGCCTTAACGCACCGGAGGATAAGATCATTTGGGATGTAGGCCATCAGGCCTATGCCCACAAGATCTTGACGGGCAGGTATCCGGTCTTTGCGACACTGCGCAATGCTGGAGGGATTAGCGGATTTCCCAATGCCGAAGAATCCGAATTTGATGTCTTTACTACCGGCCATGCCTCGACGGCAGTATCGTTGGCTTTGGGGCTGGCGGTCTCGCGCGACTTGGAAGGCCGCAAAGAAAAGGTGGTGGCAGTAATCGGCGACGGCTCTCTGACTGGAGGCTTAAGCTTTGAGGCCTTAAACAATGTCGGCCATCTTAAAAAGGACCTCGTCGTCATTTTGAATTCCAATGAGATGAGCATTTCGCCTTCGGTCGGCTCTTTGACCAATTATTTAAACAAGATAATTTCCCAGCCGGTCTATAACCGCTTTCGCGAGGCCCTGCAGAATTTTGTCAAACACCGCATCCCCCGCGTGGGAAGCCGCATGCTCAAGCTCGCGGCTAAATTTGAGGAAGTGCTGAAAGGCCTGATTGTGCCGGGGATATTTTTTGAGGAATTGGGTTTCCGCTATTTCGGTCCCTTCGACGGGCATAATCTCGATACCCTGATCCCTGCTTTTAAAAATATCTTTCCTTTAAAAGAGCCGCGCCTGATTCATGTGATTACCAAAAAGGGCAAGGGTTATCTTCCGGCGGAAAAGCAGCCGGAAAAATTTCACAGCTTTTCGGCCGCGGCAAAGGCCGAAACCACTTTTACCGTAGCCTTCAGTCAGGCGCTGGTGGAATTTGCCGAAGAGGACAAAAAAATCGTGGCGATTACCGCGGCCATGGCCGAAGGCACCGGCTTGGATGCCTTTCGTCAAAAATTCCCGCAGCGTTTCTTTGATGTGGGAATCGCCGAGGCACATGCCGTGTGTTTTGCCGCCGGCCTATCCAAGGGCGGCTTAAAACCAGTGGTGGCAATTTACTCGACCTTTCTGCAGCGCGCCTATGATCAGATTATTGAAGAAATCGCACTGCAGAAACTTCCGGTAGTTTTGGCCATTGACCGTGCCGGTCTCGTCGGTGAAGACGGGGCAACGCATCAGGGGATATTTGATCTCAATTTTCTTTTGGGTGTGCCCCAGATGACAATTATGGCGCCCAGCGATTTAAAGGAATTGGGTTGGATGCTAAGGTTTGCCTTAAGCCAGCCGACGGCCTGCGCCATTCGTTATCCCAGAGATAAATCCGCGGGGGATTTAAGACACGAATCCGAAGATATTCAGCTGGGCAAGCCAGAGGTGTTGCGTGAAGGAAAACACGCAGCCCTGCTGGCTTTGGGCAGTATGGTTCGTCCCGGTCTTGAGGCGGCCGAGGATTTAAACCGCGAGGGGCTGGAGGTTATGGTGGTAAACTGCCGCTTTGCCAAGCCCCTTGATGAAAATTTTCTTAAGGGAATTGCCAAGGAGTTTAAGCGGGTAGTAACTGTTGAAGAAGGCGTACTCGACGCAGGCTTTGGAATGAGCGTGGCGCATAAGCTGCGGGGATACAGCTCCACACTTTTGATAAAGACTATCGGCTTGCCGGATGCGTTCATTCCCCACGGCAAGCGCAGCCAATTATTGGCTGATTATGGATTGGATGCCGTCGGAATTTACCGACAGGTAAAAGAGTTCCTTAAAGATTTAAATGGCCAAGGTTAAAATCACGAAAGACCGCTGTAAAGGTTGTTATCTGTGCATCAGCTATTGTCCCAAGGCTCTTTTAAAAAAAGACGCCAAATTGAATGTGTTGGGAATTCAGGCGGTAGTATTTGAGGATCGCTCAGGACAATGCTCGGGCTGTGGTTTCTGCGCGCTGATCTGCCCGGAGTGTTGCGTGGAAGTGGAAAAAGAATGATGAATAAAATTTTGATGAGTGGTAACGAGGCGATTGGCGAAGGCGCGATTCGCGCGGGATGTGGTTTTTATGCCGGCTATCCGATTACTCCGCAGAATGAACTTACCGCCTATATGGCTAAAAGGATGCGCGAGGAAGGCCGCGTATTCATTCAAGCCGAGTCAGAATTGGCAGCCATAAATATGGTTTTTGGCGCGGCAGCCACCGGAGTGCGCGCGATGACCAGCTCTTCCTCGCCGGGAATTAGTTTAAAACAGGAAGGGATTTCTTATTTGGCCGGCTGCGAACTGCCGTCGGTAATCATTAATATTATGCGCGGCGGCCCGGGCTTGGGCAATATTGCTCCGGCACAGGGAGATTATTTCCAGGCCGTAAAAGGCGGCGGTCATGGCGATTACCATTCCATTGTTCTGGCGCCCTCGACCGTGCAGGAGGCAATGGATTTGACCATCTCGGCTTTTGATTCGGCAGATAAATACCGCACGCCGGTAATGATTTTAGGCGACGGGATGTTGGGGCAGATGATGGAACCGGTAACCATTAAATGTCAAATGTCAAATGTCAAATGTCAAATTGAGAAGCCATGGGCATTGACCGGGGCAAAAAACAGAAAGCCTAACATCATCCGCTCGCTGTTTTTAAAAGAAGGGGCCTTGGAAGAATTAAATCTTAAACTGCAGGCAAAATATAAAAAAATTTCTCAGGCTGAGAAGCGGTTTGAAGCCAGAGAGGTAAAGGATGCCCAAATTATTCTGGTGGCCTACGGCACAATGGCCAGAGTTTGTAAGGCTGCGGCGCAACAATTAAGAAAAGCCGGCATTAAATCCGGGGTTATCCGTCCGATTTCCCTTTGGCCTTTCCCGACGGAGATTTTTGTCGCCGCGGCAAAGCGCTGCAAGAAATTTTTGGTGGTAGAGATGAGCTCCGGGCAAATGGTCGAGGATGTAAGGCTGGCGTTAAACGGCAGGGCGGCAGTGGATTTTTATGGCCGCATGGGCGGCGGAATTCCGGATGAAGAGACCATAATCAAACGCGCTAAGGAATTTTTAAAAAGAAAATGAGCAGACCGAAAAGTTTATATGATGTTGCCATGCATTACTGCGCCGGCTGCGGCCACGGCATTGTGCATCGCTTGGTTTGCGAGGCAATAGATGAATTGGGTATTCGTGAAAAAACCGTAGCTATTGCGCCGGTGGGTTGCGCGGTAATTGCCTATGACTATTGGAACTTTGACTGTACCGAAGCGGCGCACGGCCGGGCCTTGGCAGTGGCCACGGGAATAAAACGCTGCCGTCCGGAGTTGGTGGTATTTACTTATCAAGGCGACGGAGATTTGGCGGCCATTGGCACTGCAGAAACTATTCACGCGGCAAACCGCGGCGAGAACTTAACCTGTATATTTGTCAACAATGCGGTTTATGGAATGACGGGCGGGCAAATGGCGCCTACGACTTTGTTGGGGCAGAAGACCGCGACCACACCTTTGGGTCGGGATGAAAAATTTGAAGGCCCACCCTTAAAGATTTCCGAGATGCTGGCGGTTTTGCCGTCGGTAAAATCTGTGGAAAGGGTTTCGGTGCATTCGCCGGCCGAAGTTTTAAGGGCCAAGCGGGCGGTGAAACAGGCATTTGTAAATCAAATTGAGCAAAAGGGATTTTCCTTGGTTGAGGTCTTATCGCCGTGCCCGACTTATTGGGGCCAGAGTCCGGTGGAGGCGGCGCAGTGGGTTAATGAAGTGATGGCCAAGGAATTTCCTTTGGGGAAAATAAAATGACCGAAGAGGTTTTATGCTGCGGGTTTGGCGGCCAAGGCATAATGCTGATGGGAAGGCTGTTGGCCTTGGCCGCCAACCTTGAAAATAAATTTATCACTTGGCTTCCCGCCTATGGCGCTGAGGTAAGAGGCGGCACTGCCTATTGTATGGTAAAAATATCCGACGAGGCAATCGCTTCGCCGATAGTGAATAGTCCTTCTGTCTGCATTGCGATGAACGAGCCGTCTTTTAAAAAATACTCTGGCGCCGTAAGAAAAAACGGGCTTTTAATTGTAAACAGTTCCTTAGTCAATATAAAATCTGACCGCCAAGACATTCGCGTTTTGTATGTGCCCTGTACGGAAATTGCCAAGGAACTCGGTAATGTCAGAGTGGCCAATATGGTAGCCCTTGCCGGGTATTTGGCCGCAAGCAGGATAGTAAAAATTGAGTCCTTGAAAAAAGCCTTAAAGGAAGAGGCGGTTGCCAATTACCGGGAAAACTTGCTGGCAGTTAATGAGCAGGCGATTGTCAGAGGATTGAGTTTTGGAAAAAATGATTAGAGTAAGATTCGCTCCCAGCCCCACGGGTTACTTACACATCGGCGGTTGCCGCACCGCCTTGTTTAATTTTCTTTTTGCCCGCGCCAATCAGGGCAAGTTTATCCTGCGCATTGAAGATACCGACGAGAAACGCAGTGACAAGAAATACCTCGAAGAAATCTTAGGCAGCCTGAAATGGCTGGGGATGAGTTGGGATGAGTTGTATTTTCAAAGCCAGCGTTACCCAAAATATCAAGCCGCGGCAGAGCAGCTTTTAAAAGATGAAAAGGCCTACGCGTCAGAAGGCGCGATAATTCTGAGGATACCCTCTAAAAAAATAAAGATCGAAGACCAAATTCACGGGCATATTGAATTTGACACCAGCACGATTAAGGATCAGGTCTTGATGAAATCCGACGCAAGCCCCACCTATAACTTCGCCTGCGTGGTGGACGACGCGGATATGCAAATTACCCATGTCATCCGCGGCGACGACCATATCTCCAACACCCCCAAGCAAATAATCATTTACGAAGCAATGGGTTTGTCAGCGCCTAAATTCGCCCATGTGCCATTGATTCTGGGAAAAGACGGCGGAAGGCTTTCCAAAAGGACCGGCGCCACCGCCATCAGCGATTATCGCAAACTGGGTTATTTGCCCGAGGCCATTGTGAATTATTTGATGCTCTTGGGCTGGTCGCCGGGAGAAAATCAGGAAATTGTTTCTCTGGAGGCGGCCCTAAAGAAATTCTCGGTCAAGAAAATTAACAAGACCGCCGCGGTATTTGATTTGGAGAAGCTAAACTGGATAAACAACCAATACTTGAAAAAGGCTGATAGCCGGCGGCTTACTGATTTGTTGATACCGATATTAAGAGAAAAACAATTTATCGGCGGGGATTTTGACCGAAACTGGCTGGAGGCCGTGGTAAAATTATATCAGCCGAGGCTGAATACCCTGAATGATTTTTGCGACTGGGCAGATTTTCTTTTTCTCAAAGAGCCTAAGTTTACTGATGAGGCAAAAGAAAAACTAAAAGGGGAAGACCTAAGGTCGGCATTTAAAATTCTCGTCGAGCGAATAGAGAAATTGGCGGCCTTTGATTTGGTCTCATGTGAGGCCGCCTTTAGAGATTTAGTAAAAGAATTGAATATTCCCGCCGCCGACTTGGTGCATCCTACGCGCGCGGCCTTAACCGGCAAAACCGTCGGACCGGGGTTGTTTGAGACGATGGCGATTTTGGGGAAAGTAAGAACCCTTGAGCGCCTAAGGCAGGCGATAAAAATTATAAAATAGATTTTGCCCTGTAGTGCAATTGGTAGCACGACAGACTCTGGATCTGTTAGTCTTGGTTCGAGCCCAAGCGGGGCAGCCA
>JBMONJ010000131.1:0-6831 GCA_049324655.1 Candidatus Omnitrophota bacterium
GCTCGGATGATTTGAATGATGGCTCATCTCTTTTCGCGCCCAACATCCCGGAAGTATCTGCCGGCGAACTATAAGTATGAGTGATGGCGGAGCTGCCAGTGGTTGCCTTGACGCTGTAGTCATATAAAAGGTGGGAGCTTAAAATAAATTTATTCTTATCTTTATCAAATTTAAACTGATCCAAACTAATCCCATTTATAATGCCATTTTTCCCAACCCCAAAGTGCTGAAGGGCGATATTTTCATCTATGGTAATCTGCTGGATGATATTGGTAAAATTCCCCGGCTGCGGCATATTAAAAAGCATCTGCTGAGGAAGATTGTCTTTATAAAAAGTGGCTATCTGCAGGTAGGTCATTCCATTGCGGTCTGCCATTATTAATTGTTTATCACTGAGCGCGATACCTTTTCGCTTGCCGAGTTCGGAAAATAAACTATTGAAGTTGTCAATCTTTCCCTCAATCTGCATTCTCAACTTCTCTTGTTCCTTATCTTTATATCCAATGCCTATATCGGCATATTCCTTTTCCTGAGATAGCTCTTTGTCTAATTTATTATATTTCGCATCTTCCTTAAATTTCGCACTTAAAGCTTGAACTATAGGGGCGGTGTCCTGAGTAGTAGCAAACTTCTTGGTTGTAGAAAGAAAAGAAGTAAATTTTTTATTCTTTTCATCAAAAACTCGCTTGCTGAACAAATGAAAACTATCGCTGCCATCTACGGAAGAATTATATATATTATAAAAATACTCACCGCCACTACTCCAAGTCGGCACAGCTACGTCTTGGTTTCCTTTCATTGTCTCAGATAACGCCTCGGTAGCCTCTTTGATATATCTCTCGTTTACTTCGTGCTGACTGAGTCTGCCCAATTCTACCGCGGTTGAGTTGGTTAGGCTGGTAAGAAATATGCTCCAGTCCAAAGCAGGACGGTCGCCGCTGGCAGCGGTGGCTCCATTGACAAGCGCTAAAGCATATAATGGCTCGTTTCCTATGTAAAACGACTTCTCGTCCCATTTAAATGCGCTATCAACATCAATCCTGCCAAACTTATAGCGCATTGCCGGCACTTCGGGGCTAAGACCCCAAGGAAGGAAATTCTGCTGAATGATGTAGAGGTGCTGAGTCAAGTTGCTCACTGCCGAGCTGTGGAGGGAAGAAGTAAGGTGCGTCATAAGTATCGCTTGCAAATCCCCCGTGATGTCGCCTCGGGCAAAGGCCTCACGGGTTAACTTATTTATTTCCTGGTTGCTTAACGGTGGGGTATTCTGGCGAACATATTGTGTATATTTCTCGCGCAATACCTTATCATGTATACCTCCTATTTGGATATAACCTCCGTCGCGCAGGAACTGTTTATATTCATCCATCTTGCGTGGTAAGCTATCCCAGCCATAAAGATTAAATAATTTCTGTTGCAGCACATTGAACTGTAAAGAATTGGTGCCGTATGCAAACGGCGTAAGCGCCCCACCCATACTGAGGTAATCGGAGGTGGCATTTCTTAGGCCCGCCATAAATACTGCTTTAATCGCGTCACCGCGAGTAACGTCTTCAGAAAGTGTGCTGGTTTTGAGGTGGCCGTCGGAGTCAATAAATTTAATATCCTTCTGACCTTCTTTAAATAACAACCCGCCGAATACTCCGGCGGTTATCAGGTTGCTGAGTAAAAACTCCGCAGTGGACCATTGTAAAGACGTCATACCGTATCTGTTCCTGCCGGTATTGGAATTAATATTGCCGCCTAATGCGGTGAGACCCACATCCACCCCACCGACAATTAGCCCGCTAATTAAGGGATTAAGCAAGCGGGTAGCAAACCCTGAAGCATATAATTTAGAAAAACCACTAGCATCCGGTTTTGAGTTTAGCCATTTATATCCTTGATTACCGGCCAAACCGCTGGCCAAACCGCTGGCCAACCCGCCCAAACGCGATAGCAAAATACGATCTTTAACATCTTTCTCGTCCAGTTTAAATTCCTTTATAGACAAAGCTAACCATTGCACGCCCACACTAGCCAATTCCCCAATAAGATAATTGGTATATTGGGGTGAGCTTAGTCCGGCCAGGAAGGCATTGGCCGCCCGGTTAAACGAGAAACTAGCATATTTATCTCGCGGGTCATATGGGCCCTTCATATCGTTAAAAAACCACTCATTCCCCCGCACCAACCCCATTAGGGCATTATCTATGGGAGTGGCTATGGCGATAGTCGCAAAGCTTTTTAAACTATCTTTAATTACATTCGGTGCCTTGGGAAGTAGCTTATCTATGATCGCAGAGTTCGCCGAAAAAATTCCATAGTTAACCGCGCCTATGACCGCTCCTTCGGCAAAACCTTGCAATGTCCTTCCTAGCACATGCCCGGCGGTGGGGTGAGCAAAGACCTCATAGGTTACCGGTGTAAACATTTGGCTGGAAATAATAACATTTTCAGAAAAATTTTCAGGGGCCAATGCCTGTCGAGCGCTAAAATCTACCGCTACCGGTTCAAAGTCAACAACTCCTCCCGACCCGCTATTATGCAAATTTATTATCTTGGGAGAGCTAACCACCGTAACTTCACGGTTTCCAGCCGTTATCGTTGCCGGAGATTTTAGCTCCAATCTCGGCGTGGCTGCATGAATTCCGGCCCGGGCAGCGTAACCTAAAGCACTACTTCCAATCATCGACCACATTTGTGCCTCTGCGGGACTCCAGTTTCCCTTCAGGACCATCCGTTGAGAATAAGAGTTCACCGCGTTACCAATAGCCCACTGCACTGCAAACTCATGGTTAAAGCCGCCAGACAATTTTGCGGATAAGACCGTCCACCCCAACTGCAACATCATATCGCCAACACTTTTTTCTTTCCACATCCTCCAGCTGCCTGAAGAATAGCCGCCGCTGCCTTGCACCGCAGAGGCCTCAACCGGAAAAAGGGTGAGCTTGTCTTTAATGGTTTGTCCGGCGGGAAGCAAAATATATCCGCTGGCTTGCTTGAGGAAGGAGTCAATAGGAAGGACGGTTTCTTGGTCATTATCTTTTATACGGGCATTGTTGCCTTTGTAGGAGCGCACCAAGATATAATGCTTAGGGCCTAACTGGGCGATAAACGGCGGCTTGACCAACAAAAGATTTTCTTTATCCACATGAATGGCTTGCGTCTCAACGCCAAAGGCCGCGGACACCTGCGACATCGCAAATAAAGAAGTCTCGATTAAATCTTCTTCGGCAATAGTCTTGGCGCTGACATTGCCGCTTAAGATATCCACGGTCAAGGTCAAAAGCGAAAGCTCTTGTAAAGTCTGGGTAACCCCGCGCTCTTTTAATAATTCCTGCAAGACATACACGCCGCAGGTAATGGTCTTGCGCTTTTCTTCTTTTAACAGCGCGTAGATTTGGGCGATGTCGTCGGAGGTTAATTTGGTCTGGGAGTCAATGAGGAGATTCTTGGGGGATTTGCGGCTGCGGCTTAAGTCTAAATTGAATTGGGAAATTTCTTTGTCCGCGACCTGGCTTAAAATTGCTTTAAGGCTTTCGGCAACGGTAAGATTGGCGCTCGGAAGAGAGGCGGGAATAAGATTTCTCCAGAGCACCAGCGGGTTATATTCCATTGCCCAAGCCACCTGCTCCGGCAAAAACACCGCGACGAGGATAAAGGCCACCGCTCTTATCCAAGTCGTGAAACCGGATTTGAATTCGCTTTCGTTTCCGGGTTGCTCGGGTTTGTTTTCGTCCATTTAAAAAGATTTTTAAACTATTGATTAAGCGGACAAAATAAAAACCGGGTTGTCAAATATTCTACTGCAATATTCGGCAGCCCGGCTATCTAAAATTCCTCTCAAGACCCGTGGCTTTGCGCCCTCCGATTACTCGGAGTTTGCCTTTTCGTTTTTTTATCTGGAAGACATCTAAAATATAATATATAAATACCGGAATTTCAAGTCTTTTTTTCTAAGAAAAAGGGAGCGATTTCTCTCAATAAACTGGCGGCTGCCAATCAAGTCTCACTCAAGTTCAATTAGGTTGGGAAAGAAGCATTAAAGCAGATTGGACATTTAATACAGGGTTTTACACAGATTGGACATTATTAAATTGAGCTTAACCGCCGGCAAGACCGCCGAATACCCCCTTACTGCCCATAAACTGTAAGAAAATAGGACCCGCAATTATAACAATGACCACCGGAAATATGAAAACCAATAACGGAAAAAGCAGTTTAATTGGGGCTTTTAATGCCTGTTGTTCGCCACGATTGAATCTGCGGCGGCGCATATCTTCGGATAATATTTCCAAGGCTTGCGCCACAGAGGTGCCCATACGGTCAGCCTGAATCAAGGAACGGGTAAAACTGGAAACATCCGGAAGCTGATATTTCAACGACAATGACATCAACGCAGCGCGCCGGGATTTTCCGATGCCGATTTCCTGCATAAGATTTTTTAACTCTTCAGTCAACGCGCTGGGCTGGGATTTATCCACCACCCATTTTAAGGCCAGCATAAAATCCAAGCCCGCGTTAACGCACAAGGTCAAAAGGTCAATAGTATCCGGTAAAAGCCGGGTTATCTCTCTTTTTACCTTATTGGCCTTGGAGAGCAGCCAAAAACGGGGTAACAAAAATCCAATACCAATGCCGGCCGCAATCGCCAGCGGTAAATGGCGCTTATCCGCGACCGACACCAATACAAAAAGCAGGGCGACGATGAAAACTTCCTGAAGAAACATAAATTCTTCGGCGATCATTTTTATCTTGGTAATCGCCAAATCAGAGTTGAGCCGCTGACGCATCTGCGCCGGCAACAACGGACGATTAATCGAAGAAATGAACCTTAAGAGATTAATTCTGCCACCGGTGGGCCGGATAATTTTGCGGTAATCTTCCAAACCCTCTTCTCGCAAGGGAAGGTGCAACTCCTCACCGGAGGGAAACAAGCGCATAATCACCAGCGCTATCGCGCCGATAACCAGAATCTGTGCGAACAGAAGCATCGTTCCTCCGAAAGGTTTTAGAATTCTATTTTACTCAATTTGCGGATTAGTATCATCCCGATAATCTGGGAAAATACCGCGTAAACCAAAAGATTCCTGCCGGTTTGGGTCTTTATCATATCGTCGAACATATGCGGATTAAAAGAATAAACCACGATGATAAAGACGATAGGCAAAAGGCTCATAATCGCCCCCTGAATCCTTCCCTGCAAGGTTAAGTTATTTACCGCCTGATTTATCTTATCGTTTTCGCGCATCGTATAGACCAAGCGGCTGAAGATGACCGGCAAATTGCCGCCGGTCTCGCGCGCCAAAAGAATAGCGGTAATCAATTGTTCCAATTCCGGCGAAGGCATCCGGCGCTTTAAGTGCATAAATGATTCCTCGAGAGAAATTCCGATTTTGTTTTCTGCCAAGACCATTCCGAATTCCTGACTGATAGGCGGGGGCATTTCTTCCACCAAAACCTCCAAGGCCTGAATCAAACTTAAGCCACCTTTGAGGGAAGAGGAGAGAATCATCAGGCTGTCAATAAGCTGGCGGCGGAAGTCCTTGCGCCTCTTTGTCTCGCGCGCTTTTATCCGGATACTGGGCAAAACCAGTCCCATTACCAAGCCGGCCAAGACCGCGAGCAAATGATGAAAAAGAAAATAACCAACCACCGCCAGCACCACCGGCGCCAAGGTGTACATCAGGATAAAATTCTCTAACTTAACGCGGACAAACATATCCTCCATCCGCTCCGCGGCCTTCTGCGCCCGTTTTTCCTGCACGCGGCGCAGGCGTTCGACAACCGGAGCGATTAATTCCGCGCCTAAGATTCCAAAGCTTAAGAAAAGCAAAACCAAGGCCCAAAATTTAATCATTCGACATCCTTTTCACAATAATTTCTTCAAGTCCTTCAAGCTTTCCACTGCCGGAACGACCTGTATCTTTCCCTCGTACATCCGCCGCTCTCCCCCGTAAACAAAATACACCTTGGCTTGGGGATAATCGGCTAAGAACGCCTTGAGACCCGCGAACATAGCGGACTTAATTCTTGCTGTCTTGGTTACCTCAAATGCCAAGAGGCCCCGCGGGCCATAGAGAATAAAATCCACCTCTTGGCCGTTTGCCGTGCGCCAGTAAAAAACCTTATAACCCAAACCCAAGGCATCGTTAAGCGCTATCAGCTCCTGCAAAAAGAGCGTCTCCAGCGCTACGCCGGTGACCTCCTGCGGCTCATCCAAAGGCCCCAGCGGGCGCAAGGTCCGGTAAACCCCCACATCAAAGAAATAAAACTTGCAATGGGTTATCAGGCGCCGCTTGGTTTTCCGGGAGAAAATCGGCAGGCGATAGGCAATCATAATCTCTTCGAGAATCGAAAAATAATTCTCCGCCGATTTTCTTTCCACCGCGCACTCGCGGGCCACTGAAGCAATGTTGAGCACCGCCCCCTGCGAAAGGCTGGCCGCCTCCAGAAACCGCGTGAATGCCGATAAATTTCGCGTCAGACCCTCGTGGCGGATTTCTTCGTCAAGATAGGTTTTAACATACGCCTCGAGATATCTTTTGGGCTCCGGCTGCGTATACACGCTGGGCATCTGGCCATATTGAAGGGAATGCCCCAAGCGAAAATCATTTCCCAACTCGGCGGCGGTCAAAGGATGCATCCGTAAAGTCAGCGCCCGGCCGGCCAAAAGGTTGGGGCCTTTTCTTCTTAGTTTACGCGGGCTGGAACCGGTAAGAATAAATTTATATTTCCGGCTCTCAATCAAACGGTGGATTTCATGCAATAGTTCTGGGACGCGCTGAACCTCGTCGATAATCACCCAATCCTTAAAACCGCGGGGAATAAAATTCTCCAGCCTCTGCG
>JBMONJ010000132.1:0-6811 GCA_049324655.1 Candidatus Omnitrophota bacterium
GCCTTCGAGAGAAAGCTTAACTTCATTTAATTTCTTAAACTCTCGAAGGCGCAAGACCGTTTCTTTATTCAACAAAGTCCCATTGGTAATCACTGCCAATTCTTTAACCTCGGTATTTCCGTCGAGATATTCAAGCAGAGGGAATAACTCCGGCTTTAAAAACGGCTCGCCTCCGGTCAAATTGATAATCGCCTTTTGCTTCCGTTTCCTTAAGACAGAAAGAATATTATCGGCGACTGCTAACAACTCCTTTTGCCCAAGGTCGCCCTGCTCAGTAAAATCCTCCTGATAGCAATGCCGACAGCGCAAATTGCATAGATTGGTGATATGCCACTGAAAATAAAAGTTTTTATCCATTTCTTATTGCGGCGAAAAACTCTTTCAAAAGGCGGGGCGATTTTTTACCGGGGCGCGACTCAATGCCGCTAGAGACGTCCACGGCAAAGGGATGGATTTTGCGTATTGCTGCCGCGACATTATTGGAGTTCAGGCCGCCGGAGAGAAACAAGAAAGGGATTTTTCCGGCGGCCTGCCTCAGCAATTCCCAATCAAAGTTTTTCCCTGTGCCGCCAAAGTTACCCTGGCAATAAGTATCCAACAGATATCCGTCCACATAGTATTTGAGAATTCGCCGCAAATCTATTTTGTCTTTTATCCGAAAGGCCTTGATTATTTGGTATCCGGGAAATTTCCGACAATAACTTACGCCCTCATTGCCATGAAACTGCAAAACATCCAATCCGCACAGACCGGCGATCCGCTTTACCGTCCGCGCCTCTTCATTCACAAAAACTCCCACTTTATTTATCCGTCGCGGCAGCTTGGCAATAAACAGCTTGGCCTTCTGCGGCAAGATATAGCGCGGGCTTTTTGGGTAAAAGACAAATCCCAGATAGTCGGCGCCGATGCGCACTGCCGCGCGCGCGTCGGTTAAATTGGTTATGCCGCAGATTTTTACTTTGACTGGTTTTGGGAAAATCATTGCATGAGAGACTTAATCTTGACGGCAATGTCTTCAGCTTCAAGAAAGGCCTCGCCAATCAAAACCGCATTGACCTTTAAGCCTTTTAGGAAAGTCACGGCGTCGGGAGTCTTAATGCCGCTTTCGGAAACCGCTATCCGGTCCGTTGGAATAAGCGGACTTAAGCGGGCAGTAGTCTGCAAATCAGTATGGAAAAAACGCAAATCACGGTTGTTAATGCCGATAATCTTGGCATTGACTTTAACCGAGAGGGCCTTTTTGAGATTTTCCGCGTCGTGAACTTCAACCAAAGCATCCATCCCTAAATGTTCAGCCAAAGTAAGGAGCTCGCTTAGGCGGTCTTCTTCTAATATCTCGGCAATCAGCAAAATCGCGTCCGCGCCATAAACATAAGACTCATAAACCTGATATTCATCAAGAATAAAATCCTTTCTTAGTATGGGCAGGCTGGTATGCTTCCTTATCTTGCTCAAAATGGCCAGGCTGCCTTTGAAGAAATGCTCCTCGGTAATCACTGATAAGGCATCGGCGCCGCAATCTTCATATATTCGGGCGATGCTTACCGGATCAAAATCCTTGCGGATAATCCCCCGCGATGGCGAGGCCTGCTTAATCTCGGCGATTAAATTCATTTTTCCCGGCTGGGAAATTTTTTCTTTAAAGAAACGTTTGAGGTGCGGAGTCTTGGATAGAAGCTTAAGCCGCAGAAGAGAGAAAAAGGTCTTCTTTTCCTTTAAATCTTTTCTTTTTTCCTCAAGAATTTGGGAGAGAAAATCTTTGGGCACTTTTTGAAGAAATAATACGCTAATTTCCGCTAATTTGAAACTAATCTCCGCTAATGATTCGCGGTAATTAGTGCTTTAAATTAGCGGTCATTAGCGTCAAGATTTATATTTATACACTACGACGAGAGAATTCCCGGAGTTTATTTAACTTATCCTGCGCCCGGCCCGAGTCAATGGCTTCTTGGGCGATGGCGGCTGCTGCCTTAAGGGATTTTGCTTTATCCGCCAGATAAATGGCGGCGGCAGCGTTTAAAACCACAATATCCCGCTTTGGGCCGGCTGCGCCGGATAAAACCTCTTCAGCCGCTTGGATATTTTCTTTAAAGTCCGCGCATTTTAAATCTGACAGGCGGGATTTTTTAATCCCAAGCGCTTCAGGATTAATAGTCAGGCGCCGGATATTTTTTCCGCGCACTTCATAAGCGTCAGTAAGAGTCGTAGTAGTAATCTCATCCAAGCCGTCGCGTCCGTGCACCACCAAGGCATGACGGATATTAAGCTGTTTTAAGACTTGGGCAAAGGTCTTAAGCAATTTGACATCAAAAACTCCCAAGAGCTGATGCGTGGCTGAGGCAGGATTGGACAAAGGGCCTAAAATATTGAAGATAGTGCGAAAACCCAGTTCCCGACGGATAGGAGCCATTTTTTTCATTAAAGGATGCAGATTAGGAGCAAAGAGAAAGGCAATGCCGACTTCCCTAAGACACTGCTCTAAAAGCGGCACGGATAAGTTGATGTTCACTCCCAAACCTTCTAAAAGGTCCGCGCTGCCGCAATTGCTGGAGACGGAACGGTTGCCGTGCTTGGCGACGGTGATGCCGATTGAGGCGACCACGAGGGCGGCGACTGTCGAAACATTAAAAATGCCCTTACAGTCGCCGCCCGTCCCGCAAGTATCCATAATAATTTCTTTATCGCAGCGGACCGGCGTAAGAAACTTGCGCATTACCTTGGCAGCCGCGGCAATCTCAGTCGGCGTTTCTTTTTTTGCGCGCAAGGCCGTAAGAAAGGCCGCGGATTGCAGCGGTGTGGCTTTGGCCAACATAATTTCCTCCATTGCCAAAGCCACCTCCCCCGCCTCCAAATCCTCGCCTTGTATCAATTTTTCCGTGAGTTCTTTGATCATCTCTTTAACCTATTGATTTAGACACTAATTGCCGCTAATTAAAAGCTAATTACCGCTAATCTCTTAACGCAAATTGGCGCGAATCCCCGCCTACGCTAAAGCTTCGGCGGGCAGGCAACGCGAATGGTCGCGAATGAGCTCCGCGATCGTCTTAAGAGGTTACGGCCTCGGCTACGTATCGGTTTCGTGTTTCGGTTTAGTCAATCGGCTTTTATCTTTTTCGTTTCCTTATCTCTTCCTCTGCTATTTCGTGTGCTCTCTGAGAAGTTATATATTTGCCACCTTCAGAAGGATCAGGATAAATACCGTGGTTAGGACAAATAAATCTTATTCTAAGATAATTTTCAGTAGCAACTTCTTCTTGTTGTAATGGAGTATTGCAATTTTTCTTTGGGCAGAAGAATTGTTTTGAATTACTATTATAATAAAACCCTAATTTAGGTATAAAAGTTAAGGTGCATTTTGAATCAGATTTCAATTTACTATTTTCACGATATAAGTCAAAAAAATAAGCCCAAGATAAAATAGTTGTAAGATATCCGGTTAATATTAATGCAGGGATCCAATAAGATGATACCCCCTGAAAAAACCTTACCAGCAAAAAATAGGCGTCATTCTTAATTGCTGCCAATAACCAAAATATGACCACTGGAGTTGTGGATAATATTATTTTTCTTATCTGCATTAGAAGATATCTAACTTAACCAGCCCGCTCATCTACGGCGAAGCTGGCGGCTTTTCGCGGCGAAATCTTTGACACGAGTGGCTTGACTCCCGTCCTTCAAAGCGAATCTGGAGTTTTTCGCAGCGAATTGAATGAGCGACTAATTTCGCGCAGCGAATATCAATTAATTTCTACTAATTTCAATTTCCCGGCAAGGTCTATCGGCTACGGTAACGATGCCCGTATCGTTTATCGGATACGTCTATCGGCTTTATCTACGTTACCATTACCTTAACCGAAACGGGCATCGTGGCTTTAACCGACTGACGTAACCGGAAATTCTGAAAGTATCACTAAATACGTCCTTGCCGAACCTGTAAGAAGTTCTTTAAAATCTTCATCCCCGACCCAGTCAGCACCGACTCCGGATGAAACTGCACGCCCCAGACCGCAAGCTCTTTGTGTTTCAAGCCCATTATCTCGCCTTGTTTGGTCCAGGCAATAATCTTCAAACACTCCGGCAAAGATTTTTTTTCCACCAAAAGCGAATGATAGCGCGTGGCCTCAAAAGGATTTTCAATGCCCTTAAAAAGAATATCTTTGTCATGATAAATCATCGAAGTCTTCCCATGCATAATCCGCTTTGCCTGTACTACCTTGCCGCCAAAAACCTCGCCCAGACATTGATGTCCCAGACAAACTCCTAAAATGGGAATCTTGCCGCTAAAATCTTTTATCGCTGTGCAGGAAATCCCCGCGTCCTCCGGCCGGCCCGGGCCCGGGGAGATAACGATTCTTTCTGGTTTTAATCTTTTTATCCGCTCAATGCTTACTTTGTCGTTACGGAAGACCTTAAGTTCTTCTCCCAACTCGCCCAAATACTGCACGAGGTTATAGGTGAAAGAATCATAATTATCAATCATCAAAATCATAAATATTCTCCCCTTACTTCACACACCGGTAACGGCTTTCGGCTACGGCTACGAGGCCCGTTTCGTCTTTCGGTTATGTCTATCGGTATCTTACGTTACCGTTACCGAATACCGATACGGGCTTCGTTGCCTTAACCATAACCGAGATTCACTCTTTCTCCCGAGTTATCTTCGCCCCAAGCTTCATCAATTTATCATCAATATTTTCATACCCGCGCTCTAAATGATAAATGCGAAGCACCTCGGTTTTGCCTTTGGCCACTAAGCCGGCAATCAACAACGCTGCTGAAGCGCGTAGGTCCGAGGCCATTACCGGCGCGCCGGAAAGCCGTTTGATTCCCTCCACAATCGCGTGCGGCCCCTCCTTCATAATCTTTGCGCCCATCCGGTTTAACTCGGCAATATGCATAAAACGGTCGGGATAAATTTTCTCGGTAATCACGCTTATGCCCGGGGTCGTGGCCATCAGAGTCATAAATTGCGCCTGCATATCCGTCGGAAAACCCGGATACGGCAAGGTAGTGATATTCACCGGTTTAAGCCGCCTGCGGGTTTTGACTTTAATAGTTGAATCGCGCCTTTCAAATTTCGCGCCGGCCGCTTCTAAAGAATCCAAGACCGCGGTCAAATGCTGCCAACAAACATTCTTTAAAGTAATATCGCTGCGGGTGGCTGCGGCCAGAATTAAAAAAGTTCCGGCTTCAATACGGTCGGGAATCACGCTGTGCTGGCAGCCGTGCAATTCTTTGACGCCTTCAATTTCAATAATCGGCGTGCCTTGGCCTTTTATCTTGGCGCCCATCTGATTTAAGAAATCCGCCAAGTCGCTTATCTCTGGCTCGCAAGCCGCGCACTCAATAACTGTTTTTCCCGAAGCGCGGGTAGAAGCCATCATCACATTGGCCGTAGCCAGAACCGAGGAGCCAAAAACTCCGCCCAGATAAATGTGATTGCCATGCAGTCTGCGGGCCGATGCCACTACATAACCATTCTCAATTTTTATTTCCGCGCCAAGGGCCTTAATTCCTTTAATATGCAAATCCACGGGACGCAGACCAATGGCGCAGCCGCCGGGTAAAGAAACGCTGGCGGTTTTAAGGGTCGCCAGAAGCGGCCCCAAGACACAGAATGAGCCGCGCATCGTGGAGACCAAGCGGTATTCAGCCACATTGTTTAAAGGTCCTTTTTGGGCAATAATGATTTGGCCTTTGTCTACCTCAACCGTCTTACCGAGGCTGCGCAAAAGGCGCAGCATTGTATAGGTATCTCTTAAGGCCGGGACATTTTTAATAACGCAGACCTGGTCAGTAAGCAAGGTGGCGGCGAGCATTGGGAGAACCGCGTTCTTGGCTCCGCTAACTTCTACTTCGCCGTTAAGCTTGACTCCGCCCTCGATGACAAACTTATCCATGTTATTTGCATTTCAAATGCCAAATGACAAATCAATGTCAAATTTCCAATTGGACATTGGGTTTGGCATTAGTCATTAGACATTTGACATTTTCCGAACAATGATTACTCTTTCAATATCCCGGTAATCATTCACGATTTTTTCAAACCTGTAAAGCCCAGATTGACGGATAATTTCCTGAATAGCTTGGCTCTGATTATGCCCCATTTCCATTATCAGCAGGCCATTTTTCTTTAAGAAAACCGGAGATTCCTTAATAATCCGACGATAAAAATCCAAGCCGTCAAGGCCGCCAAAGAGGGCCTCGCGCGGCTCGCTTTTTACTTCCGGCGCGAGGCCCTCCATTTCTTGCTGACTGATATACGGAGGATTGCTGACGACCACATCAAAACATTTATCGCTGTCTATGGCACTAAATAAATCACAGACTAAGAACTCGATTTGTCCATCTGTACCATTTAAGCGGGAATTTTCCCGCGCCACTGTTATTGCTACTGAAGAAATGTCAGTGGCTAAAATTCGGCAATTCGGCAAATGCTTGGCCAAGGAAACGGCAATATTTCCCGAGCCAGTTCCCAAATCAATCAATCTTCCATCTTCTATTTTCAATCTTCTTGTTTCCTCCAACACCGCCTCCACCAAAATCTCCGTCTCCGGCCGGGGAATTAATACCCGCGGGTCGACTTTAAAATTCAAACCCATAAACTCAACCCAACCTAAAATGTATTGCAAAGGCAAACCGCGGCGGCGCAGGGCCAGGATCTCCTCAAGCTTGCCCTGCGCCGCAGCATTAAACTTTACCTCATTCAGATATAAATCAGCGCGCGGGCAATCCAAGATATACGTAAGAATGTATTCTTGTTCATTCATTTTCTGCTGACCACCAATTTTTAGTCGTGGGTATTGGGGGT
>JBMONJ010000133.1:0-6668 GCA_049324655.1 Candidatus Omnitrophota bacterium
GTTGTTGATTATTAGTGCCCCCAGCTTTTTAATTTGAATCAATGAAAGATAAGTTCAAGAATATCCTAAGTTTCTTGGTCCGTTTCGGATTAAGCGCCGGTCTGATTTTCCTTTTACTGCGCAAGATAAATTTCCTTCAAGTCTTCGAATTGATAAAGCATTCCAGCAGCCATTATCTTGCTCTGGCTGCGCTGATGTTTATTCTCTGCCATATCCTGCTTTTTGTCCGCTGGGACCTCATCCTTAAAGGCTTAGATGTGCATATCCCCTTGGGCAGGTTGCTGGCGGCTTTTTTCGTCGGCCTGTTTTTTAATCTGTTTCTGCCCTCGTCGGCGGGCGGAGACCTCGCGCGCAGCATCGATCTTTTCAGCCATACCCCGCATAAGGCCAAGGTGGTGGCCTCAGTAATCCTCGACCGCTTGAGCGGATTTGTTTCAATGGTATTGATTGCCGGCGCCGGACTGATATTTGGTTCAAGGTTTGTTTTCGACAGCTCGGTCTTCATCACGCTGGGTTTATTTTTGTTTTTGCTGGGCGGGATAATTTTAATTTTGTTTAGTCCCAAGGTATTTGCCAAGTTAAGCCGGATATTCCCCCGCCTCGCCCATAAACTAATGAGTCTGAATGAGGCATTCGTGATCTTCCGCGGCAGATATGCGGTGATTGTTGCCTCGATTTTCCTTTCTGTGGCAGCCCAGACTTTGTTTTTCCTGGTTTCCTTCTTCATCGTGCGCGCGTTAGGACAGGAGGTGCGCATAGTTTATTTTCTTATCCTGATGCCGCTTATTACCCTGGTGGCCTCGCTGCCGGTTTCTATCGGCGGATTGGGCGTGCGGGATGCCAGCTGCGTTTTTTTCTTCGGCAAAATCGGCATCACCAGTAGTATGGCGCTGGGCCTGTCGCTTTTGAACTTTGCTTTTTTAAGCGGCATCGGTTTAATCGGCGGGTTGATATATGTTCTTCACCAATGGTTAGAGCCAAAACCGAAAACTTCTTGAAGTTTCTGGGCACTGCCGGCGCGCGCTTTGTGATGATTAAGCAGTTGCGCGCCTCAGGCGGGATATGGATTGCCTTTGCCGGCACCAATATTTTAATTGACCCCGGGCCAGGCAGCTTGGTGAAACTGGCAGCCAGCCGGCCCAAATTGGACCCCGGAAAATTGGAGGCGATTATCTTAACCCACCGTCATCTTGATCATGCCAATGACATTAATGTGGTGATTGAAGGGATGACTGAGGGAGGATTCAAAAAGCGAGGAGTAGTGTTTTTACCGTCGGATTGTCTGGAGATGGATCCGGTTATTTTGCGCCATACCCGGACCTTGCCGGAGAAGATGGTGGTGTTAAAGGCAAAAGAGAATTATCAAGTCGGCAATATCGAATTTTCCGTGCCGCTGCGCCATATTCATCCGGTGGAAACTTACGGCCTTAAATTTAAATTGGGCAGCCGGGAAGTTTCTCTAATCAGCGACACGCGGTTTTTTAATGAGTTGATTGAGGCGTATAGGGCGGATACGGTGATTATTAATACGGTGTTTCTTGAGCCGCGGCCGGATATTGAGCATCTTTCGCTGGAAGAGGCCAAGGAAATAATCTTGAATATCCGGCCGCGGCTCACCGTCCTCTCCCACTTCGGTATGAGTATGCTCAAGGCCAAACCCTATGAAATTGCCCGCCAGCTCTCCCGCGAGACCGGCCTTGAAATACTCGCCGCCAGCGACGGGCTGAGCGTGCCATTGTAGCCTCATTTAAACATTGCCAAAATACACAGACAGAGTTAAGATAAATACCAATTCAGTAGAAATGGGATATGACAGAGATAATCCGTTCAAAGATTGACCCGGATTCCCGCAAGAAACTTTCATTGGACTTAAACGGCTATATAAAGGTGGTCGTTGATATTCGTCGCCGTATTTTAGCTGCCGGCGGGCAAAAACACCTCGATGCCGAGCAGCTCCTATTGCGCGACGGCAGCCGTCAGGAGGACCTTTGGGGAGCGGGTCTGGATTTGGAAACCGGGGAGATGGATTTTGACTCTGTTATCAACTTGCGTCCGGTACAAAATATCAGCCGGGAAATCTTGGACAAAAAGATCCGTGAGCAGGTCGACTCAATTACCCGCTCTTTATTGTTAGATTAAAAGATGGACGCCAGAGAATTGACTCTGAATATCGCGGTTAACCTAGGCCGCTTGTGCCGTTGGGCTTTGGAAAACCGCCGTAGTAGAGTAGAGCAATTTTTGTCGCAAACCGAAGAATATCTTAGAGCATTGGAGACGGCTCCCAAATCTGCCCGTTTCTTGCCTACCTACCTTTGGTTCAAATCCGATTTTGAGCGCCTGCGCCAGAATGTGCGCATGGACGAGGATTGGGCCGAAGCCATGCTTACCTGGGCCAATATCCTGACCCACCGCGCGTCACTGGCTTAAGCCCGGCGGGACGTTCGAGGGACACAACACTTAATTTGAATTAAGTTATGTGTCCCCGGAACTCCCGGAACTCGTAACTCAACCCTTGTCCCTCCGGCCATATTTGATATAATAATGGTATGCTGGAATTCTTGGGTGTCCTCGACAAATTTTCTATTGTCAAGCAGCTGCCGGTTTTCTCCGAGCTCAATTTCTTCGAAAAATCCCTCATCTCCAAGAAGTGCGAATTAGTCAGCTTTAAAACTCAGGATATCATTTACCGCGAAGGCGACTCCCCGGACGCCTTTTACTGTCTGGTCTCCGGAAGGGTGCGGCTATTCGTCAAGTCAAAAGAGGAAAGGGAGTTGACACTTGAATATTTGGGTCGGGGAAAATATTTCGGCATTATCTCGCTTTTAACCGGCGACCCCCATTCGGTTACTGTCGAGGTCATCAATGACGCGGTGATCCTTAAGATCAAGAAGGATGATTTTGATTATATCCTCAAGCGCATTCCCAGGCTCGCCATTGATCTAAGCCAGTCGCTTTCCCGGCGCTTAAAAAGAAAGGACCTGCATCACCGCACCATTTTTGAGAGCGCGATCATTTCCGTGTTTAGCCCGGTCAAAGGAATAGGTAAGACCCTTTATGCCTTAAACCTCTGCGTCAGCTTGCATATGGAGACTAAAAAACGCGCCATATTCCTGCAATTAGGGCAGAAGAGTGAAGAGGTGTTAAGGGCGTTGGAGGCCAGCTCCTTGTCGGTAAAAGAATCTCGGGAGCTGGCCTCGGATCTTTCCCGCCTCAATAACTTCATCATCCGCCATGAAAGCGGTATTGATTTTTTGCCGGCGAATTTTCGCGTTGGCGGCGATGCGGATATGTCTGCGGTCATCTCCCTTTTAAGTTGTCTTACCAATGATTACCATTACATCGTCATTGATCTTCCCTCCCAGCTTGACCCTACGGTATTCAAGGTTCTGACGCAATCCGACTCGATTCATCTTATCAGCGACAGTGAGCCGGCCAATTTAGAAATCATTGGCCGGCTCGTCACCGAACTGCGGGTAAGCCTTAAGCACGCCGAGCATAAAATCCGGGTCATTGTCAATGAGCTGAAGACCGAAGACGGGGTAACTACTTCGGCCAAGCGAATGGAAATTCTTAAGACCGAAATCTGGGCGACCTTGCCGTTTATCGAATATAAAGGCGCCCTCAGTCCTAAAGAAATGCTTTTGGTAGTCAATGACCCGGCAGCCGAATATCCCCGCGCCATCCGCCGTATCTCCCGGCAAATCGGACAGGTCACTATCGGCCTGGCCCTGGGTTGTGGCGCGGCCTCGGGCTTGGCGCATATCGGCGTCATAAAGGTTTTGGAGCGGGAAAATATTCCTATTGATATTGTCAGCGGCTCAAGTATCGGCGCGATGATCGCGGCTTTCTGGGCGGTTGGTTTAAGCGCTGCAGAAATCGAAGCGGTGGTGCTGCGTCACCGGGCTAAATTAAGCGGTTATAATGCCACGGATTTTGTCTTTCCCAAATTAGGTCTGATGCGCCCCAAGCGTATTATCTGGTTTTTACGCGAGGTCTTGGGCGACAAGAGTTTTTACGATGTCCGTTTTCCGCTGAAGATTATGTCCACAGATGTTAAGACTCGCGAAGAGGTGGCGATTGACAACGGCAGTCTGGTCAAAGCGGTCTCAGCCAGCAGTGCGATCCCGGGGATTTTTGAACCGGTAAAATACGCTGACCGCTATCTGATGGACGGCGGAGTCTTAAATCCGGTTCCCGTCGGCATTTTATTGAAGCTGGGGATAAAGAAGATTATTGCGGTCAATGTCTTGCCTTACTTTGATGCCGATTATTTAGAAAACGAGGGGCGAGTCGAAGCACAAAACAACCGGCGTACCGCGGCGTGGATGAAAAAGATAAAGCCATGGCTGTCACCGAATATCGTGGATGTAATTATGAGCAGCCTGCAGGCTATGGAATATGTCTTGGCTGATGTTGCCTGCCATATGGCAGATGTCTATCTAAGGCCGGATCTTAAGCCTACCGAGTGGTTCAACTTTCTCGACGCGCAGTTTTTTATCGACAAGGGTCAGGAGATAGCCGAAAAGCACCTCTCGGATATCAAGGCGCTTACCAAAGAAAGCATTTAATGCCAAATGACTAATAAATTTCTAATCCCCAATGACCAATTTGGCATTTGGAATTGGATATTTATTTGGCATCTGGATTTTGACATTCGGGATTCCGGAGTTGTCAGATGAGATTGGTTACTGGCATAATCGGTTACTTATATTCGGTGGTCTTAGGCGTGGGCAATGCGGTGTTCTTTTTCTTTGAGGTTTTTGGCATTGTCCTGCGCGGCAAGGTGCGATTTCGCGAACTAATAAAACAGGTTTATGAGCAGGGCGTGCAGTCCGTCGGCATTGTCGCTTTGACCTCGCTGGCCACCGGAATGGTTTTGGCCTTGCAGGGGCATGTGATATTGGTGCGTTTCGCGGCCAAAGAATATGTCTCGCATCTCGTCGTGCTTTCGCTGGTCAGAGAATTGAGTCCGGTCTTAAGCTCGATAGTTTTTTCCGGAAAGTCCGGCGCGCGCATTGCCGCGGAATTAGGCTCGATGAAAGTTAACGATCAGATTTTAGCCACTCGTACCTTGGGGGTTGACCCAGTGGAATATTTTGCCGTGCCCCGCGTGCTGGCCTGCCTGATTGCCCTGCCTTTATTAGTGGTTATCTCCGAGGTTATCGGCGTTTTCGGAGGCTTTCTTATCTCTACCATCGAAGGGAACCTCCCCGGCGTCACCTATTGGCGTCACACCATCGAGACCGTGGCCTTTGTGGATTTTTTTAGCGGCCTGATAAAGACGGTATTCTTTTCTTTGCTAATCGGGTTGGTTTGTTGTTACCAGGGATTTAAGACCAGCGGCGGATCTTTGGGCGTAGGCCAATACACTACGCGGGCTGTGGCCTTGTGTTATATCTTAGTGATTATTTCTAATTTTGTTTTGACCAAGGTGATTCTGGCAGTGTGGGGATGAGCGTGCGGTTGTAGGTATCGGTATCGGTTTCGGTAACATCGAAAAGGAGCATGCATATGTGCGGGATTAGAGAGTATTTTATCATCGGGGCGATAATTTTATGCTGCGGCTGCGCGGGAGGAGTGAGTTACCGGGAGATTTATGTTTATGCGCCGGTTGAGGCGCAGTGGATTCGTGACGGACAGCCTTTGGAGTTTGAAGGCGAAAAATGGTTTCCTGCGGATGTGGTGGAAAATTTATTGGATGAAGAGGTTGCACCCGTCGGTAATTATCAGGGGGTAGAGATTTTTATAGAGAAGAGCGATGTGCGGCCCTACTCGCGGCTGTATACTAAGTTTGGTAAGCACAAGTATCGTCTCTTTGAGAAGAATATCGAAGAAAGATTTAGACGCTAATTACCGCGAATTTGAAGGCACTAATTTCCACTAATAAATTAGTGGGCATTAGCGTCCCAAATGTTTTTCAATATATAATGATCAGGGTAGAGCATCTATACAAGAGCTTCGGCAGGCAGACGGTCCTCGAGGATATTAATCTCAGCGTGGAGCAGGGGGAGATTCTGGTGGTGATGGGAGAGAGCGGCTCGGGCAAGACGGTTTTTCTCCAGCACTTAATCGGCCTTTTGCGTCCGGATTCGGGAAAAGTGGAAATCGACGGCCAGGACATTAGCGGCTTGCCCGAGCCGCAGCTTTTAAAAATAAGAAAAGACATCGGCTATCTTTTCCAGGAAGGCGCGCTGTACGATTTTATGACCGTATCCGAGAATGCCGCCTTCCCCCTTGAGGAGCACACCGCTCTGTCCCGTCGGGAGATTGCCCAAAGGGTTCACGGTGTGCTTAAAGAAGTAGGATTAAGCGATGCAGCGGACAAGCTTCCCAATCAGTTAAGCGGAGGAATGAAAAAGCGCGCGGCCCTGGCCCGGGCGATAATCTTAGGTTCCCGGGCCATTCTCTGCGACGAGCCGACCTCCGGGCTTGACCCCCGCCGTAGCCGGGATATTTCCGAACTCATCCGCGGCATAAGCCGCAAATATAACAGCACTACAGTTATCACTTCGCACGATGTTGTCAATTCCTTCCGGATTGCCGACCGGCTGGCCATTATTCAGGAAGGAAGAATTGTGGCGGTCGGTAGCAGAGAGGAATTAGAGTCGTCAAAGGATTTGGCGGTAAGAAAGTTTTTATTAAAATGAAATGCAAGGCTGTTATTAACG
>JBMONJ010000134.1:0-6585 GCA_049324655.1 Candidatus Omnitrophota bacterium
CAGCAAAACGGCGGGGGGCGCACTTTTTTGTCCCTATTTTTTTATTGCTTATGCCTCTGCCGGTGCTACAATACCATTAACCCCGGAAATCCCATGCCGAAGTCGCAGAAGATTCTTCTGGTAGAAAACGAGCCCATCATCCGTGAGATCCTGCCAAAATTGCTCAAACCGCAGGGATACGAAGTTATCCTTGTCCCAGATGGTTACGCGGCCTTGGAAGTCATCAAGAGAGAATTCCCCCTCCTGATAATCATTGACGAGGATCTTCCCAGTATGGACGGTTTTACCCTTTGTAAGATCCTCAAAAGCGACTTCATAACTTCCTATATTCCCCTGATTATCCTAATTGAGAAAAAGCAAATCCGTAAGAAACTTCTGGAAGTCGAGCATGGCATGGATGATTATATTGTCAAACCGCCGGATCCCATTGATCTGGAGATAAGAATAGAGATGGCCCTGCGCCGTACCGAACATCAGGTGCAGGCCAACTCACTTACCCGCCTACCCGGCAACCGCGAGATAGAAAAGGTGTTAAAATCCCGCATTGAAAGCGGAGTACTTTTTTCTTTTATCTATTTTGATGTTGATAATTTCAAGGCCTTTAATGACAGTTATGGATACTTTCGCGGCGACGAGGTGATTATGCAGACCGCGCGGATCATCAGCGCCACGGTAAAAAAGTTGGGGAACAAAGAAGATTTCGTCGGCCATGTCGGAGGCGATGACTTTATAGTGGTCACCACTCCGGAAAAGGAAACTCTGCTTTGCCATGAGATAATCTATCAGTTTGACCGGCTGATTCCTCTGCATTACAGCCCAAATCACCGCCGCCTGCGCTATATTCCCACCCACGACCGCAGCGGCAACCCTATCCGCGCATCCTTAATGAGTATCTCCGTAGCTATCGTCAACAATAAGCAACTGGCTATCCGCAATGTTATTGAGCTTACCGAGTTGGCCTTTGAGATCAAGCGCTATCTTAAGTCCTTATCCGGCAGCAAGTATCTGATCAACCGCCGGGTGGATGATAAGGGTTCGGATTTTCGCAAGGAGCTGGTTAAAGAAAGTTTTACCGCCACTCCGGTTAAATTCGGAGAGGTATTCCGCCGCAAAAAACTTCCATTGGGCCAGTTGTTATTAAATGCCAAGCTGATAACCGAATCCCAGTTAGAGGAGGCACTGCGGGAGCACTGGACCACCGGTCAGTTATTGGGTCAGGTGCTCTTAAGAATGAACCTTATTTCTGCCGGAGATTTGGAGCGTTTTATCAAGTCCGATTGAGCTGGTTTCCCCCCCCGTTTTCCTTGGAAATAGTCCTGCATTTTGGAGCGTAAGCTATTGCCATATATCAGGATATATGAATTAGCCTCCAAGGAGAATTTTTTTTGTTTTTGCTGGGTTTTTTCGTTGACTTAAGAGGAGTTTTCTGTTATAGTAAAAATCCATTATGTTTAGCCACTTACGAAAAATAGTAATAGGGATGAGAGTGAGCTGTGAGTTGTGGGTCGGGTTGTGTGTTGTGGGGGTGGGTGGGAGAAAATGCCCTCACCCTCATTCCCACTACTCGACTCACTACCCACAACCCATCCACACTTCCAATTTTTAAAGGAGGGAAAATGATTGACCGCTATACCCTGCCCAAGATGGGAGAGATTTGGCAGGAACAAAACAAATTTGCCAAGATGCTTAAGTTAGAGATTTTGGCTTGCGAGGCCCTTGCCAAATTAGGTAAAATCCCCCGCAAATCCTTGGAAAAAATAAAGCAGAAGGCCAAGTTCGACTTGGAGGAGATAAGAAAGATTGAGGAGCGCACCAAGCACGATGTGGTGGCTTTTATCGTGAATTTAGGGCAGAATTTGGGCCCCGAGTCAAGGTTCCTGCATATGGGGCTTACCTCCTCGGATTTATTGGATACCTCGCTTTCGATGCAGTGTCTTGAGGCACTGGACATTCTGATCGCCGATACCAAGCGGCTTCTGGAAGTAATTGCAGCCAAGGCCAAGAAATACAAAGATACCATTTGCGTTGCCCGCACCCATGGCGTTCATGCTGAGCCAACCACCTTTGGACTTAAGCTGGCAGTCTGGTTAGATGAGATGCGCCGCAACTTGGAAAGATTAGAAGCGGCCAAGGAAAATATGCGCGTAGGAAAATTATCCGGAGCCGTGGGCACTTACGCGCACATCGACCCGGCGGTCGAGGAATATGTCTGTAGCAGGATAGGGTTAAAGCCGGATAATATCTCCACCCAAATCATTCAACGCGACCGCCACGCCCAGCTTTTGTTGACCTTGGCACTGGTAGGTTCATCTCTTGAGAAATTCGCCACGGAAATCCGGCATTTACAGAAAACCGAAATCTTAGAGGCCGAGGAGCCATTTTTTAAAGGACAAATCGGCTCCTCGGCCATGCCGCATAAGCGCAATCCGGTGACCTGTGAGAGGATTTGCGGTCTGGCCCGGCTGTTGCGTGCCAACTCCCAAGCAGCCTTGGAGAATATTGGTCTCTGGCATGAGCGGGACATCAGTCATTCTTCGGTCGAGCGGGTGATAATCCCTGACTCTATGATTGCCTTGGATTATATGCTCAACAAATTTACCACGCTCCTCGACGGGCTTTTGGTGTACCCTAAGAATATGATTACTAACTTAAGCAGGACCAAGGGAATGATTTATTCGCAGCGTATACTCTTGGAGCTGATGCAAAAGGGCTTAACCCGCGACGAGGCCTATGAAATAATTCAACGCTGCGCCATGCAGGTTTGGCATGAGGGCGCGGAGTTTAAGGATGTGCTCTTGCGCGACCGCAAGGTCCGGCGTCTGTTGACGGCTTCCGAAATAGATTCCTGCTTTAATGTAAAGTATTATCTGCGGTTCGTAGAAAAAATCTTTAAAAGATTAGGGCTTTAACACTAATGACCACTAATTTAAAACACTAATTACCGCGAATCTATTAGCGGTGATTAGCGTTAAATAAATTAGTGGCAATTAGCGTCTTCGATTTTTTTCAAATTCAATATGGTATGGCGGGTAGAGGTTAAAGACCGCCCCGGCGTTTTCGACGCTGCGGGCGAAGGAATAAAAAAAGACATCCTTGATTTGGGAGTCGATTCCATAGAGGAAGTTAAAGTAAGCCAAGTCTATACTCTCGAAGGCGCGCTCTCCTCCCAAGAAATCAACTCAATAGCCCGGCAACTGTTGTGCGATAATATCGTGCAGGAATTCTCCGTAAGCCCTGCCGGCAGGCAATTTCCCCGTTTTGCTTCTGGCGAACCCGCCGAAGTGCAGCGAGGCCTCGCCAAAGGCGGGCACGCCTTTGGCGGGCGGACGATTGAGGTGGCTTATAATCCGGGCGTAATGGATCCGGTTGAGGAATCCACCTTAAAAGGTATTCGCGACCTCGGCATTAACGCCGTGCAATCAGTGCGCACCAGCCGCCGATATTTTATCCGCGGCCGACTTTCCGATAACCAGATAAAAACCATTATCGACAAACTGCTCTGCAATAAAATCATTCAGCATGTAGTGGGCCCTTCCGGCGAAACCGTTGTCCATACTGATATTGACTATAAATTTAAGCTGCTAACCGTGGATTTACTTTCTGCTGGCGAGTCAAGGTTGCTGGATTTAAGCCGGAAGGGCCATCTCTTTCTTAACCTTAAAGAGATGCGCCAGATTAAGCATTATTTTAAACGCCTTAAACGCAATCCCACGGACTGCGAATTAGAAACCATTGCCCAGACTTGGAGTGAGCATTGCGGACACAAGACTTTTCGCGGCATCATTGAATATAAAGAGAAGACCAACGGCCGCTTTAAAAAACGCGTCATAAATAACCTACTTAAGTCCACGATAATGAAAGTGACCCGGGAGCTTAATAAGCCATGGTGCGTTTCCGTGTTCCACGACAATTCCGGGGTGATAAAGTTCGACGCGGATTATAATGTTTGTTTTAAAGTGGAAACCCACAATCATCCCAGCGCCTTGGAGCCGTTTGGTGGGGCTAATACCGGCATTGGCGGAGTAATCCGCGATCCCCTTGGCACTGGCTTAGGCGCCAAACCCATTTTAAATACCGATGTATTTTGTTTTGGCCCGCCGGATTTTGCTTTTAGCAAATTGCCCAAGGGCGCTCTGCATCCCAAGCGGATTATGAAAGGCGTGGTCTCCGGGGTGCGCGATTACGGAAATAAGATGGGCATTCCCACGGTAAACGGCGCCATACTCTTTGACGAAAGATTCGTAGGTAACCCTTTGGTGTATTGTGGCACCGTCGGGATAATCCCCAAAGACAAATCTTTTAAAAAACCCGAGAGCGGCGACCGGGTAGTTTTAGTGGGCGGCCGCACCGGACGCGACGGAATCCACGGGGCGACATTCTCCTCCGGAGAATTAACCAGCGAATCAGAGAAAATTTCCCCCGGCGCAGTGCAAATTGGCAATCCCATTCAGGAAAAAAAGATGTTGGATGTGATTTTAAAAGCCCGCGACTTGGGATTATATGATGCGATTACTGACTGCGGCGGCGGCGGGCTCTCCAGCGCCGTGGGGGAAATGGGAAAAGACTTGGGTGTGCGCGTGGACTTGGAAAAGGTCCCGCTGAAATATCAGGGGCTTTCTTACACTGAGATATGGATTTCCGAGTCGCAAGAGAGAATGATTTTATCCGTGCCCAAGAAAAATCTTAAGGCGCTCTTGGATTGCTTTGCCGCCGAGAATGTCGAGGCTACCGCCATTGGAGAATTTACCCGCAATAAACGGTTGCAGCTTTTTTATAAAGACAATTTAGTCTGCGACCTGGATATGCGGTTCTTGCACGACGGCAACCCAAAGATAAAAAAGCAGGCAGAGTGGGCTCCGGCGCGGCACAAAGAGCCGGGTTTTAAATGCCCGAAAGATTTGACCAAAGAGCTTAAGGCCTGTCTTAGTCACTTGAATGTCTGCTCCAAGGAATGGGTTATTCGCCAGTATGATCACGAGGTGCAGGGCGGGACAATTATCAAGCCGCTGGTCGGCAAAGACAATGACGGCCCGTCAGACGCGGCAGTAGTCAAGCCCCGCTTGGATTCGAAAAAGGGACTGATAATCTCCAATGGCATAAATTTCCGTTATGGAATGATTGACCCTTACTGGATGGCGGCCTCGAATATTGACGAGGCCCTGCGGCAGATAATCGCCTGCGGCGGAAGCTTGGAGCAGGCGGCAATTCTGGATAATTTCTGCTGGGGCAATCCGGATAAAAAAGACCGGTTAGGAGAATTGGTGCGCGCAGCTCTGGCTGGCTATGATATTGCCAAAGGTTTTGGCGTGCCGTTTATTTCCGGCAAAGACAGTTTGTACAACGAATATACTTTGCACAACCGTTCCATTGCCATTCCCGGTACCTTGTTGATTTCGGCAATGGCAGTAATGGAAGATGTGAAAAAAGCCGTGACTATGGATTTGAAGCAAGCTGGAGATTTGATTTATATCGTCGGAGAAACTAGCGATGAGTTGGGCGGCTCACTATATTCTGCCAATCAGGGATTTTTGGGGAATAATTGTCCGAAGGTAAAAGTAAAGGCCGCGCTTAAGGCCTTTACGGCCTTAAGCGCGGCCTCATCCCAAGGCCTCATCGCCGCCTGCCACGACTGCTCTGACGGCGGCCTTGGAGTAGCTGCCGCAGAAATGAGTTTTGCCGGCGGGCTGGGGATGGAGCTATTTCTTAAGGAAGTTCCTTACGAGCATCTAGCATCTAGCATCGAGGATCGCTACGTGAGAAATGATTTTGTTTTATTTTCTGAGTCGAATTCAAGATTTATAGTAGAGGTAAAAAGGAGCGACCAAAGAGAATTTGAAAAGGCGCTTGAGGGCGTCTCGTACGGATTAATCGGCTGTGTTTCCCAAAACAGCGAATTTAAAGTCTATGGCCTTGACAACAAGGTCTGCGTCAAGGCAGCAATCTCCGAATTAAAAGAGTCCTGGAAGGAGCCGTTACGATGGTAAAGAACGTGAATGTTTTAAAAAACAGTGATTTTAGGAAAGAAGACCCCTGGCGGATATTCCGCATTATGGCCGAATTCGTGGACGGCTTCGAGGAGTTGTCACTCGTGGGCCCGGCAGTTTCCATATTCGGCTCGGCGCGCATTGATAAAGAAGATAAATATTATAAATTAGCCGAGCACATCGCCTATGCTTTGGTTAAGGCCGGATACGCGGTAATTACCGGCGGCGGGCCGGGTATCATGGAGGCAGCCAACAAGGGGGCCAAGGCCGCCAAGGGACAATCCATCGGATTGAATATCGAGATACCCGAAGAGCAGAAGCCCAATCCTTATGTCCAGACGCTTTTAAGCTTTCATTATTTTTTCTGCCGCAAGGTGATGTTCGTAAAATACGCCAGCGCCTTTGTGATTATGCCCGGCGGCTTTGGCACGCTGGATGAATTATTTGAATCTTTGAATTTAATTCAGACCCGGCGCATTGGCAAGTTTCCGGTAGTACTGGTGGGCAAAGAATATTGGCAGGGGCTTTTGGACTGGTTGCGCGCAGTGCCTTTAAAGAAAAAATGTATCAGCGAAGAGGATTTGAAGATATTTAAAGTAGT
>JBMONJ010000135.1:0-2513 GCA_049324655.1 Candidatus Omnitrophota bacterium
TTAGAATCCAAGGAAATACGGTATAAACACGACCGGGATTCAAATAAGGCGCTCGCCGAGACAATGGTTTTGGACAGCGAAATGCCGGCGCTCGCTTTCGCTCGCGCCTCCTCGCCGGCCACTGCAGCGCAGCTTTCGCAGAACCTGAGTAATATTATTCAAGAAGCAGCAATGGATGCCGACGGGCATAATCCCAATAAGAGCCTATCTGAGAAGTTAGCGGCTGTAGACACCGGACCCTTATTGAAATTATTTATGCAGGTTGATGATAGTTTAGCGGGAGAGAAGCTGGAAGCGGCAAACAGCAAGTTTCTGAAATTGACTTCGCAATTGAGTTCCCAATTGCAGCAAATATTGTCTCCTGAAGAGTTCGATCAAAGCGGGTTATGGAAAGCGCTGGTGGCCTTGGATGGGGTGCCGGGTATTCTTCCGCTTATGCAAGGGCACTTGCAAGGGTTGTCTGTCACCGGTAAGAATTTACACGCGCAGGCCGGAGAAAATGGGGATATTCCTGAATCTGTCAGGCATAAGGCTGAGGAAATCAACCTCCTTATCAATTATTTGTTAGAGGGGCTTACGTCTGATAATCATCGAAGTAATTTTGATATCTCCGGGCGTCTTAATCAGATAATAGCCAGCTTTAACCGCGCCGAAGAAATGAAGATAGCATTATTGTTACCCAAAAAACCGCCGATTTTAGTTAATGGCGACCAGACCGCCTTAGTGCTGCTGACTATGATCTTAAGGGAGAGGTTGCGCAACAACTATAAAAACGGCTCGAAGGATGTCAATATAGAGGTTAAACCGGCTCAGATTCAGATGTTCGACCGCGATTCAGGCTCTCTGCGTTCAGATTGGCAAATCGAGCTTGTTAATGATAACGATTTTATAGCGGAAGATATACTTGAAAGACTTAATACGCCGACACGGCGCGTCCATGAACGTTCGGCGGGTAAGAAAGATTGGCTGTTGGACAATTCGAATTTCGGCAGCTGGATGATTTGGCATTTCTTGGGCATTTTGCATGGGACGGTGCATTATAAGAATGTAGTAGCAGTGAATATGCGGAAAGTCAAAGTAACCATAACCGTGCCGCAAGAACTGCCTGCGGTTCCTCTCGACGCCCAGATACTTCAGCTGATAATACATGCAATTGCCCACGATATAAGTAATATTATCGCTTCTATGCAGTCCGCGGTCAGAGAGCATCCGGCAGGCGAACGGGTAATTGCCGGTTATATGCCCGCTTTTCAGACAGACCTTATGGGTCTTGGTAGATTAAATGCTAAATTGGCTACGATAGCGCAAGCAGGTCAGGCCTCCTCGCCCATAAGCCAAAAAGAACTCAATCAGTTCGTTCAGGTTGGAAAGCTGGCCGCGAGTGTCAGGGAAAAGCTCGCGAAGCCCGAGGTTAACTTTGGCGCGATTGAGCAAATTGCTGAGCAGATGGAGGATATTGCCATAGAGAATGTCGCCTTTAGTCCGCAATTAAGGCAGGCGATAGACGAGATTGCTTTATTGGCTTCTTACGGTAAGAATTTGGTTGAGAGAAAAGTTGGTCAGAATTTGACTGCCGAGTTACCAAAGCGAGCGGAAAAGCATGAGAGGAGAATTATCAAGACTTATGTTGATGATATTTCTAAGGCCGCGCAAAGAATAGAGGCTGAGGTTGCTAAAGCAACCAGCGCCTCCTCTTCGCCTTCACGGCAGGGAACTGCTTCAGAAAGCCCGGCGCAGCGCCAGCAGCCGATGAGTGTGCCGGTAACAGCTCCAGTTACAGTCCCGGCACCGGTGTCTTCTCCGACCGGAACTATTCCGCAGGGAGGATTACTCCGGCATATTCAAGATCTGTTCTTACCTCAAGTGGTTATGGCTCCCAGTTCACCGGCCACGGAGGGCATAGCTTCTATGGATAAAATCGCCGCGGCAGGCAGTATCGGAGTTTCCGTCGGCGCTCGCAGCCCGGGTGTGGAATGGATCAACGGCAGTTCCTCCGCTGTCGTTGATCGGGGCACAGGAGAATCCATGAGTCCTTCGATTGAACTCAGGACGAGAACTGAGCGAAGTCGAAGTACCAACAGCTTTGGATTAGCTACAAACTCTGGCAGTTCTTCGCCTATCTCTAAAGAGAAGGCACAGGTTCCCGAGGTCTACGCAGCAAGAAATGCAGGAAACAGTGGTTCGATAGGTGCGTATAGTGGAACCGGTAACGAAGCGGCAAATGGCAAGAGAAATGCCGGCAACGGCCTTGGAAGATTTATAGATGTGACCAAGGAGTTGGCGGTTAAGGCCTTGCTTGACGCAGCCTTAAACGATTCCCCGCTTGAAATAAACGCGGGAATCAGCGCCGCACAGAGTGTAACTACAAAAGAAGCAGAATTCCTCGAAATTCCTACCGAAAATTCCGCAGTAGGCGTTTTTGTGTCTTCTTTGAACGCATCCTCCTCCGCTAAAGCTTCGGAGGACAAGGATTCCCGCAGATTCACCGTCAAAATACCGCCGGCAAGCGCGCA
>JBMONJ010000135.1:2613-6554 GCA_049324655.1 Candidatus Omnitrophota bacterium
AAATTCCTACCGAAAATTCCGCAGTAGGCGTTTTTGTGTCTTCTTTGAACGCATCCTCCTCCGCTAAAGCTTCGGAGGACAAGGATTCCCGCAGATTCACCGTCAAAATACCGCCGGCAAGCGCGCAGATTAGCGCAGATGAGGTGGTTTCTTCGCCGGTGACTAAGAAAGAAATAAAAACATTTATCGCTGAACTCACGGGTTATCTTGAGCGGCTCACTGTCGCCCTTCAGGACTTTGCGGCATACAAAGACGAAGCCTTAAAATCATTCACTATGGAAGCAGGATTAAAGGCTGACTTCGCGACAGAGCATCTTGGTCGTAAGGCGGGTAGGGAATATGCTGGTTTGTGGGCACTTCAAGGTATATTAGAGGTGATAGAGTCACAGTTAGCATATATCAGCCTGCTGACTGAAAACAGGGAAATAATTATAAATGGCAGCCTGAAGAGTGCGATTGAAGAAATTAGAAAGACCATCGAAGCGTGGCAACAGGGTAACGGCTCCTCCCCCGCCGCCCGCCTTCGGCAGGGCGTCGAGGTCTTGCGACCCGCCGCGTCTAATCGCCGCGTCGAGGTCTGGCGACCCGCCGCGCAGAAGCGTGCGGCGCAAAAGGCCTCCAGCCCGGCGAAGAAGATAGCCGGCCTTCTCTTCGCGGCATTGTTCACTTTAGGGGTTTGGTTTGCGCCTGCCCGCGCGCAGGAGATTGCATTCGCGGACAGCGCCGCCAAGGTAATCAAACAGCTTTGCCCATTATTGCCTGCCACGGCTAAAGAAGAAGTTTCCTTCGGCAAGACAATTATTTATGTAGTAGAAAGACCTATACCGATATCTTATATCAATATCCTAAGTGACTTATCCTATGTTTTGTCTGACACCACGTTAGATTTTGAAAGCGCGCTTAAGGATACTACAGGCGGTGCGGTCGGGATTTTAAATATAAACCCGGAATCCGGGATAGACTTAATAAACAGAAAACCTGTGTTTCCTGATGAGGAAAAGTCTCTAGCGGAGAACTTGCTTAGTTTTCCATCTCTAAAGAAACCGCTGGCGGAAAAAGTAGCTGATTTCGTCCATAAATATGAAGCTATCGTAGTCACGAAAAGGCAGCCCTATAGAGGGCCATATTTGTTGATGCACGGCGATGGCAGACATGGCAAACACAGAGTCGGCTACAATACGCTTGCGGCATTGACAAATTTCTTGTCGGCAAAATATAAGCTGGACAGATTATTGTGGATGTCTTGTAATGCGTCTAACGGTGCGGCGGGCGAGGTAAATATTCCTATTATCCATGCGTCTTGGGGTGTACAGGCAGCAACTACCGGTTTGACGTATGGAGAAGTCGCTCCTCAGTTTCTTTTCCTCGAGCGAAAATACGATTTAAGTCATTTTATTCAGAAGTTAATCTTGCCTGAGAGCGCACCGTGGTTAATTAAAATCCCCGGCCAGGAGGAAAGGGAATATAACGGAGAATTTGCAGGAGAAAATAATAATGGCTCCTCGCCCCTCGCGCAGAAGCGTGCGGCGTGGAGGGTTTCCTCACCGGTGAGAATCTTAGTAGCGGATGATGAGATAGACTATGCAAAAGTGTGTGTGGTAAAGCCGTTACAAGATGAGCTGTCTGATTTACCGGCTGAATTTACCTTAGCCTCCAACGGCAGGGAGGCCTTGGAGCAAAGCCGAGCGAATAAGTTCGATGTGGTAATTACCGATCTCAACATGCCAGAAATGGATGGTCTTCAATTAGCCGCTGCCTTGCGTGATATAGAATTGTATCAAAAGACCCCGATTTTTGTAATAAGTACATACACTGCTGATGACCATGGCGGGCTTGCCCGCGCATTAAGCAGGGGGATTATCAATAAGAGCTTTAGACCCGATGTCTCCGCAGACAATCTTGCCAAGGTAATAAGGGATGCTCTTGCTGCCTCCGCATCCAGTCCCCTCACCGAAATAGAAGGGGGACGGCGGCCTTCGGCCTCCAGCCCAAGTAAAAGCAGGCGGTATTTTGCCACGCTTATTCTTGTAGGCGCCTTATCGCTCGGCGTGTTGGACAATGCAGCTACCAATTCTGAAGACTATCTATTAGGGGTTATTCATAAGCAAGGCTGGAAGGTGTTTGTTCTTTCGGAAAAAGAATGGGAAGCTAACGAATACCTGGGAGGTGAAAGTTATAAGTATGGTGGCGCAATTGCCTTCTGCGGCATTAAGACAATCTTTTACGGAGGTGTAATTCCTTCCGACGGGCACTTGACTCACGAGGTAACGCATGTTCTACAAGACCGCTTAAGCGATGAGGAGCTTTTGAGTGCTTATGATGGTTTATTGGGAAAGATAAGTAGTAAAGAAGCTAAGGCGATTATGCGCCGGTTAATGAGCCATTATATGGAGATAGCCAAATATCAGGGTTTTGTTGGAAAGGAGAGAGTCTTTGGTGCAGGTGAAACCTTAGCTTTAATACACGGTATGGTAGCGGATATGCAGAGTAAACCGAGTCAATCTTTCTCAACTTGCCATTTAGACGAATATCGAGTCGCGGAATTGGTTGATATATTAATGAACGAAGAGCCGGCAAAAAGGTATCTTATCGGTTACTATATAAAATTAGGATTCGATAGGGAATCGGTAAATAACGAATTCGGGATTAGAAATGGATCCGGTTCCTCTCCCGCCGCCTTCAACGATTTAACCACAAGGGGCGTCGAGGTCTTGCGACCCGCCGCGTCTAATCGCCGCGTCGAGGTCTTGCGACCCGCCGCGCAGAAGCGTGCGGCGCGAAAGGCCTCCAGCCCGGCCGCTCTAAAGGGTTCCACTGTTTTGGAATTTGGAATTTGGAATTTGGAATTTTCCAATGCCTCTTCGCCCGCCTCGGCCGAAGGCCGAGTCGAGGCGAAGGCTCGCCCTTCGGCCGAGGCCTCGACTTCCGAAGGAAGGCGGGCGGCCTCGCCGGCGGCAAATGAGGAGAAGCCAGCACGGAGCACGGCAGGAAATAAACCCATTCTGCTTGTTGTCGAAGATGAGCCAAAGAGGGCAGAAGGCTTCACAATAATAATTGGGTCAAAACTATGTTCTGCTTTGGAGATCAAGATTGTTGGCAATGGCGAAGAGGCATTGGCAGCAATCAAAGAATTATCTGACCGCCGCATCGTGTTTATTACTACTGATGTGGAAATGCCGGTAATGGACGGCATCGCCTTAATAAATTCCCTATCTTCACTACAGAAAGAAGCGAATATAACAATTCCTCCCATCAATATCCATAGTGCTTTTCTATTTCACACGTCAAAGATAGAAGCGGCAAGCCAGACATTGCAGATTACTCGAATCCCATACTTCCAAATTGACCCTTTACGCAAGAGAATAGAAGAAATAATTTCTTCCGTTTCCTCGCCCCTCGTCCTGAGCGGAGTCCTGAGCTTGCCGAAGGACGAAGTCGAAGGACTCGCCTCGGTGCCGAGCGCCAACTTACGAAGCACCTCGGCGCGAGGCGGGACTTCGTCGCTTCGCCTGCGGCTCAGCTCCTCGCCGGCGGTGGAATTTGAATTAGGCTTTGACTTCGATAAGCTTAATAATGTCTTAACCCCGACCGACGTGAACGCTCTAGTGCAGGCGAATTCTGCGCAGGAAGAAAGCTTCTTGGTAAACCTTGTCTATCAGCTTCAACAGGGGATTGTTCCTTTTCTCAGTCTGGAAGAGAAAGCAACCATCGTGAGGTTAATTACCAGAGAAAAGAAAACCGCGGAAAACTTGTTTTCTTTGATTAATGGAAGCGGTTATGACTTTTTGGAAATGGGTATGAAATATTTTGAGCTTCTATCGAGACGGACATTGTTATCTTATCTGGCTAATGACTATTTGCTGCCTTTCGATTCTGACAAATATCCGACAGCGCAGGATGCTTTGCAAAGACTGGGAGTTTCTGCCCGCTTAATTACCATT
>JBMONJ010000136.1:0-6553 GCA_049324655.1 Candidatus Omnitrophota bacterium
GGGAAATCCTCGCTGAAGCGAGGATTTCCCTCCAAGAAAAATTTAATCAATTAAGTGAAGCGCAGAAAACCGCAGCCTTGCGGCAAATCTATATTGTCGAAGGCAGCGACTGGTTCTGGTGGTACGGCGATGACCGCAGTTTTTTTGACATACTCTTTCGCAAGCACCTCACTAATTTTTATAAAATCATTGGCCAAAATACGCCGGAGTACCTCTCGCATCCGCTTTAACCTACAGAATCCCTGTAATCATTTTTTAATCACGGTAATCACTGTTCAAATATTTTAAACCCTTATTGACAACTCATAAGAATTATGCTAATAAAAGATACAAATGACTAAGGACGAGATTTACGAACATCTTGCCAAGGTTTATCTGGGCAAGAAGAAAAAGAGGAAGAAAGACAATAACTTACGGTTTTTTACCCTGCTCTTCATAAATGTCATAACCCTGCCCATTGTGCTCGCCCTGATCGTCGGGGCGGTCAATTCTTCGACTTCCCGCAGTAAAATCAAAAGCAAAAATTCTCTCGGCCTGGCCCTGAATCAGTATCCTTTGCGTATAAACTACGATTTTCGCCGCGACCAACCGCAAATACAGAACTTCAGCATAAATCTGCCTGAAGTAAATGCCCAAAAATTTGCTTATCTGGAAATCTCTCTGCGCGGCGGCGACAGTCGTCCGCGCTTGGTAAAAATCGTCTTGGAAAACCGGAAAAAGGAACAAGCCGCCTATTACCTTTCCGGCGTAAGCAATCGCTGGCAGAAGATGCAAATCCCTTTGAATAATTTTGGGGAGCTTTCCGACCTTTCGGTCTTGACCAAGATTTCTTTTGTGTTTGAGGCGTGGAATACCGACAACCAACGAGGCGGGCTCCTCGTGGATAGTATCGGTTTCTCGGCAGACACACCGCCCGGCAACCGGTTGTAATCACTTTTTAATATAGGAGGGAAAAGAACATGCGGGTAATTGCCATCGCCAGCCAAAAAGGCGGATGCGGCAAGACTACCACTGCCGTTAATCTGGCCGTTGGGTTGTCCAATGAAGGTAAAAAGGTCCTCTTGATCGACCTTGATCCGCAAGCCCACGCCAGCGTGGGATTAAATGTCAATGCTGCCATCAATATGTATAACTGTCTGTCGCGGTTGTGCCCGCAGAAAAAGGATATTAAAGACATACTGGTTAGGGTTGAAAATCGCTTTGACTTGGCGCCTTCCAGTATCCTCTTAGGCACGGTAGAGCAGGAACTGGCTGATGAAATCGGTCGGGAGTCCTGCCTGCGCGACGAGCTGGTCAATTTAGAGCGGCTTTACGATTACATCCTTATTGACTGCCCGCCCAACCTGGGACTCTTAACCATCAATGCCATCTGCGCCAGCGACGAGATAATCATTCCTGCCGAGACCAGCCGGTTCTCGCTCATCGGGGTGGAAAGGATAGTAGAAATAATCGAATTGGTGCGCGAGCGCTTAAACCATCCGGTAAATTACCGTATATTAGTTACCATTTTTGACTCGCGGCTTAAGCATTCCTTCCGCATGCTGGATAAAATCCGCAAGCAATTTTCGGGAATGCTTTACCGCACCATCATCCATATCAATGTCAAGCTGAAGGAATCCTCGGTAGCGGGCAGCACCGTCTTCGGATACGACAAATATTCTCGCGGCGCCAAGGATTACGCCAGCCTTGCCAAAGAGATACTGCTTCAGGAAAAGACGCTGGAGCCGGCGGCCAGCTCAGTGGTGCAAAAAATGGAAGCACTTACCACTACCTTTTACCTCAACGCCCCGGAGGCCAAAGAGGTATATCTTACCGGCGATTTTAACAACTGGACGATTGATGAATCTCTGCGTATGGAGAGGGACAATGACCGCTGGAAAATAACCCTGCCCTTAAAGAACGGCAAGTATCGTTATCGTTTCGTCATTGACGGGAAATGGCGGGAAGACCCTCACAACCCCAACACCGAGAAAAACCCCTTTGGAGAGCTTGACTCTTTAATTGAGATAAAATGAGCCAACCCAACTCCCAAGAGGAACAGGAAATCAAAGACGGAAAGATCTTCGCGGTCCTGGCTTATCTCTTTATCCTGTGTATCATCCCCCTGATCCTCAAAAAAGAAAACCGCTTTGCCCTTTTCCACGGCAAACAGGGGTTGGTCCTGTTTATCGCCGAGGTGACCGCCTTCGTTATCGGCGTGCTGCCCATAATCGGCCCGGTCATCTTTCAGTCCGCGACATTTTTATTTGGTGCAGTTTCCATCTGGTGTATTATACAGGTTCTGCGGGGTGTATATCTGAAGATTCCTTTCATCTCCAACATCGCGGAAAAAATCGTCTTATAAGCGAAGGAGGAGCCTATGCCTAAGAAGAAGCGGCCACTCAAGAAAAGAACTGCCGGTAAAAGGAAGTCGGTAAGAAAGGCAGCCAAAAGGCCGGTAAGGAAACCAGTAAAGAAGCCCAGGCCGGCGCCAAAACCGAAGACCCCGCCGCCCATTGGCAAGGTCACCCATTATTTTCCGCATGTCCAAGCCGGGGTAATTAAACTTAAAAGTCCTTTGTCCGCCGGAGATACCATTACTGTAAAAGGCCATACCACCAACTTCACACAGGTGGTCGAGTCTATGCAAATTGACCATGTCCCGATAACCACAGCCAAAAAAGGCGCAGAGATTGGGCTTAAGGTTACTTCCCGGGTAAGGCATGGCGATTTAGTGTATAAATCATAATCTAACCAAAGGAGGGGCCAATGATGGATTACGCGTCCTTTATGCTGATTGCCTTAGCAATAGGTTATCTTATCGTAATCAAGGGCGATAAAGAAAAGGGATTTCTGAGAGCCTTGGGACTGGTAACTGGATTCTTTGTTATGGTAATGAGCTTTTTTATGGTTATATTGTTTACCTCGGTTATTAATTATACGGCTGGAACCTCGGGTATCCGCCGGCCGGCAGTAATGAGACATATGATGCCGATGCGGCAAATGCCGAGGGCAGTCAAATAGATTATTACCCAAAATTGTCAAAACTCCTGCTACTTGCTCTGGCTTGTTGTCTTGTCTCCTGCGCCCGCGTGACTGGTGCCGGCAAGATAATTGCCGGCACCTCCACGCGGGCGCTGCAAGAAGCGCCCGCACAATATCGCGTTAAAAAAACCTTCCCCGCCGAATATCCCATTGTCTATAAAGAAGTCCTTAAAATCTTAAATAGCAAGAACTGCCTTGCCTTTCTGCACAGCGAAAGAAAGCGGCGCATCGTGGCAATGAACCTGTTGGATGAGAAGGACACCACAGAAATCGGCATATTCTTTACGCCAGTCAATGAGCAGGAAACTGAGGTAGAGATAGTCTGTTTAAGCCCCGGCCATTTAAAGCTGGCCAAACAACTGGTTTTTTCTGAATTAGAAATGAGCTTTAAGTGAAAGCGATTAGCATTTTACTTCTTCTGTTTGGCTTTCTGTTGGTTGCCTACTCGATGTTCTCGCGTTTTTACGGGCAGCCGTCAGTGGCCTTTCATCAGTTTCGCTCTTTAAGCTTTCTGATATTAGGCAACACCCTTTTAATCCTTTCGCTGATTGGCATTCATTTCCACCGCTATCTAAAGTAGGAATGGCCAAAGAGAATCTTGAGCACATAAAACTTAAGACCCGTTATCTGGTCTGGCTTTACAAGACCACCAAAGAAGCGGTTGACCGGGTTGACCGCAAATTTACTCAACTGGAGATTGACCGGCAAATCCGCGCCGAGCTGGTTAAAGAAATCAATCGCTGTGCGGAGAAGAAGGCCTTGGAAAAATTTCTTAAGGAGCTTGACGAATACATCGCTAAAAAAGAAACCGAGGCGCAATCCCTGAAGAATCCCGCCTATGTCTTTCTAAAACTCAAACTGACTGCCGTTGAAAACTCAATTGAGCGCCTGCTGGATAAAAAATCCCTCGAAGAGATAAAAGAGCTTTACCAGCAGGAGATGCTGCGCCGCATCATTGAAGCCAAAGACGAGCGTTGACGAAACCAAACATAAGTGTTTCGCTTCGGCAACATCCGCACCTTCACCGGCCTTAAACTTCACTAAGACTCAAGCAACCCCCTTAATATACCCTCATTATTCGCAACAACTTATAACAAATTAAAAAATCTTTCCTCCAATTCTCAAAGTTGGCACGGAAAGTGCTTAACTTAGTAATATCCAGACTTTATCGGACATACCCGGACATAGTAGGACAAGGAGCGACAATGAATAACCACAGGTTAACCATCACTGAGGTGGCTGACCGCATCGGCGTCACCACCAAGACGATTATCCGCTGGGAAAAGGCCGGCAAGGTCAACCGGCCCAAGCGGGATTGGCGGGGCTGGCGGACCTATGACAAAAACGATTTGCGCCGGCTAAAAGATTTTAAGGAAACGATTATTTATTACGAGGAGGATAGCGATGAAAAGAAATAAGATAATTCTCTTTTTATGTTTCGCGATGCTCTTTTTCTGCGCCGTCTGCCGCGCCGAGAAGATTGACCTGAAGGTCGTCGAGCCGGCCGATGACGAGGCAGCGCCGGCGATAGAAAAGGCCTCCGCGCCTTTGCCGGACAATATCTACACTGACCCGACCCGTTATACCTTAGGCCCGGACGATGTGGTAGAGATTGTGGTAATGCGCCATTCCGAGTTTAGCGGGATATTTCCCGTCAATCTCGAAGGCAAAATTCAGTTTAAATTCGTGGGCGATATTGAAGTAACCGGCCTCACTAAAAAAGAATTGGAAGAAAAAATCCGCAAGACCCTTTCCACCTATATTGTTAATCCTGATGTCAATGTAACCATTCTTGAATTTAGAAGTAAGGTTATCTATGTCTTAGGCGAAGTCGGTGCGCCGGGAAAATATTATATGCGCTCCGAGTCCATTCCCGTAAGGGAAGCCGTAGTGCAGGCGGGTTTACCGACTTTGTCCGCAGCAATGCGCCGCTGCCGGCTGATTACCCCGACGGATAAAGGCCGGCCCAAGATAAAGGATGTGGATTTATACTCTCTGCTTTACGGCGGAGACTTAAAGAAAAATATTGATATGCATCCCGGGGATGTGCTTTATGTGCCAGCCACGGTAATGGCCAAGGTGGTCCGGGTGATAAACCCGGTCACCTCGGCCGTGGGCGTGGCTTCTTCCGGACCGGAAGGGGTTAATTCCGGCCGCACCGCCGGTCAGGCGATGGTTAAACCTTAAGGAGGATTCAATGGAAACGCAGGAATTCGTCAAGACCCGCAGTCTCTTGGATTATGCCAAAGTATTTTTCCGCCGGCGCTGGCTGTTAGTGCCGCCGATATTTATCGCGCTGGTGTTAAGTATTGTGGCCGGCTTTGCCCTGCCGCCGACTTATGAGTCAGCCACGGTAATTCTCGTCGAGGAAGAGAAGGCCATTAATCCCTTAATGCAGGGCTTGGCCGTGTCCACCAATGTGGCGCAAAGAATGCAGACCATTAAAGAATTGCTCTTAAGCTGGAAAAGCTTGGTCTCGCTTTCGCAAAAGCTCAACCTCGATAAAAATGTCAAGACCCAATTAGGTTTTGAAGGGCTTATCCTCGGGCTGCGCCGCAATATCCATGTCTCAATGCGCGGGCCAAACTTGATTAAGATAAGTTATTTTGGCAAGGACCCGGTAGAGACCCAGTTAGTGGCCAAGACCTTAACCGATATTTTGATGGAAGAGAATATGCGCGCCCAGACCAAAGAGACCGAGGTCGCCATTCAATTTATTGAAGAGCAGCTTCAGGTTTATAAAAGGAAAATTAAAGATTCGGAAATCGCCTCGCTTGAAGAGCAGTTAAAGGCGCTGTTGGTTGATTCTACCGAAGAGCATCCGATGGTAAAAGATTTGCGCCAGAAAATTGCCGCAGCGCGCAAAGAACTCGACAGCGGCGAATATAAGGTAGCCGGCGAGCAGAAGCCCGTGTTTAGTCCGATTTATGAAAAGCTTAAAACCGAATTGGACAAAATGGTGGAAAAGGAATCTGCCGCGGTATCGCAATTGGCTTACGCGGCCAGCCCCAATGAAAGCTCCGACGCCAACGAGTCCATTTACAAGCTGATGGTTATGGACAAGATGGACGCGGTCTTGGCGCGGGATTTAAGGGTAAATGAAAATATCTATAATATGCTGCTGCAAAAATTGGAGACCGCCAAAATCACCCAGCGCCTTGAGACTTCAAAACAAGGCACGCGTTATACGATTATTGACCCGCCGCGTCTGCCTTTAAAAGCCAGCAAGCCGAATAAGATTATGTTAGTTTTCTTGGGGATGTTTTTGGGCAGCTTTTCCGGCGCCGGACTGGTTTTGGGGAAAGAATTTATGGACCATTCTTTTTTGGATATTGAAGACGCCAAGGCGAATCTGGAGCTTCCGGTCTTAGGCGCGATATCCCGGATAACCACGCAGGAAGAAATTGACAAGGAGAACCTGCGCAAGCGCCAGATTATCACCATTGGCCTGATCACCGGAGCCGTGGTAATCGTCATTGCCTTCTTCGTTTATCTATTTAGATAATATGTATAAATCATTTTATAACCT
>JBMONJ010000137.1:0-6447 GCA_049324655.1 Candidatus Omnitrophota bacterium
GCCGTCTTTAGGCAAGAAAGACCTTTATTATGTTTATTTGATGTGGCGGCAGGGCTTGGGCTGGCGCTTGGGCGTAACCAATGATTTGGCCGGCAGATTAAGATTGGAAAGGTCGGCGGATAAGATTATCGGTATCCGCTGTTGTGCTACCGAAGAAGAGGCCTCTTTTTATGAAGTTTTGTATTCACTAAAATACGGCATACCTACGGTTTGCTTTATGATGAGGGAAGATATTTTTGTTTCTGGCCCTTGGCTTGAGAGACTTTATCAAGAGATCGATACCCAAAAGGCCGCAACAAAATTGGCCAACGATTTTGGTATTGATCTTAACAGCCATCACTTTTGTCTGGGCGCGGTGGTAAGAGGCAATAAGGCGAGGATTAAGATAAAGCTTGAGCTTTGCTTTCGCAAAAACACCCTGAAGCAGCCGCGGGGAAAACTATTGAAAAATCCCAACGTATTGCATTTGGTTTCTTTAGAAACCTCGGATGCCGGGATTATTAGCAAGCTTAAAGCGGCAGGCTTTGCTCTAAGAAAAACAAAGAAGGGGATGGGCTGGAAAAAGTCCAGCGTCGATATCCAAAAATTAGGCGCCATTGCCGACCGGCTGCAAAAAATTACCAATGGCATCATTGAGTATAAATTCCGCGTCGGCACCAGAAATATCACTCACGGCGCTGCCTTGGTAATGCCGGCTTCAAATGTTCTAAGGGGACATTACCTGCCGGTTTATCGAAAAGGGCGCATCCTTTATGAGCGAATAGCCAAAGTTACCTCACAGATAAAAACCCTGACAGTCTATGATTTAGAAATTGCCCGCACCCACAACTTTATTGCTAATGGCGTAGTAGTGCACAATTCAATTTACAAATGGCGCGGAGCGGCGGTCAGTAATATCTTAAATTTCGACTCGACTTACCCTAAAGCAAAAAAGATTAGTCTTACCCAGAATTACCGTTCTACGCAAAAGATTCTCGACAGCGCCTATCAGCTTATCCAGCAAAATAATCCCGACCGCTTTGAGGTCAAGGCCAATATCAACAAGCGGCTTAAAGGCGCGACTGTTGCCGGCGAGCCCATAAAGCATTTGCATTTTGATTCGGTTTCTTCGGAAGCGGATGCCGTAGCGGAAGTAATTGCCAAAAAGATAGAGAGCAAAAAATTCCATTATAATGATTTTGCCATTTTAGTGCGCTCCAATTCCGACGCCGAGCCGTTTCTGCGCAGCTTAAATATGCGCGGTATCCCGTGGCGGTTTAGCGGCAGTCAGGGTTTGTATACCAGGGAAGAGATTCGGCTGGGCATTGCCTTTTTAAAAATCATTGCCAATCCTTCGGACTCCTTGAGTTTGTTTTATCTTTGTAATTCCCCGCTCTACGCGCTTCCCATTGTCGAGTTGACCCAATGTATGCATTATTGCCGGCGCAGAAATGAGCCATTGTTTTTTGTTTTAAGGCGGGCGCGGCAGATTGAAGAATTTAGGGATTTTCCCGAGGATTTTTTTCAAGCTGCAGAAAAGTTAATTGCCGCGCTCGAAGGGTATTTAAAGGATGCCAAGAATTTGACTGCCGGCAGGTTGTTATATTCTTTTTTAAGCGACAGCGGATATTTAAAGGCCTTGGCAAAAGAGGCCACGGCGGAAAACGAAGAGAAACTAAAAAACCTCGCCGAGTTTTTTGATATGGTGCGCAATTTTGAAATGGTGGCGCATGAAGACCGGGTAATGTATTTCGTGAATTATCTGGAGATGCTTATTGAGGCTGGCGATGACCCAGCCACGGCGCAGGCAGAAATGGATGTGGATGCGGTAAATGTCCTGACTATTCACAAGGCCAAAGGGTTAGAGTTTACCGTAGTTTTTCTTGTCGGTTTGGTAAAAGGAAGATTCCCCTTGCCGCACCGTCATCAGGCCTTGGAGCTGCCGGAGAAACTCATTAAAGATATTTTACCGAGCGGAGATTTTCATATTCAGGAAGAGCGCCGGCTGTTTTATGTGGGGATGACCCGGGCGAAAAAAGAATTGTATTTGACCTCGGCTGTGGATTATGGAACCGAAAGGGCGCGTAAGATTAGTCCTTTTGTTTATGAGGCCTTGGGGACCAAGGCCGAGGAGGAGAGCCGCAAGGCCAGTCCTTTAGAGAAGATTGGCCGCTGTGCCGCCTTGAGTAAACCGGCTGCTGCGGCAGAGCGGCCAATAGACAAAGACGGTATCCTAACTCTAAGTTATTATCAAGTAGATGATTATTTGACTTGTCCTTTAAAATATAAATATGTCCATGTGCTGCGCGTGCCGATTATGATTCATCACAGCGTACTCTATGGCAAGGCCTTGCATGACGCAGTGCAGTTTTACCACCAGCGCAAAATTAAAGGAGAGGCAGTTTCTAAGGATGAGGTGCTCGCGGCCTTTGAAAACTCTTTTAAACCCGAGGGATTCCTCGGCCGCGAGCACCTCGAGCAGCGTTTAACCGCTGGCCGCGAAGCCATCGGCCGTTTCTTCCGTCAGCAGGAGCAGGTAAAGATCATCCCCAAATTGGTGGAAAAAGATTTTTCTTTTGTCCTCGGACAAAACCGCATCATTGGCCGCTGGGATCGCATTGATGAGAGAAAAGAAGGGGTGGTGATTGTGGATTTTAAGTCCTCCCAAATTCACAAGCAAAAAGACGCGGACACCCACACTAAGGAAAGTCTTCAGCTGGCGATTTACTGCCTTGCCTATCAAAATATTTTTAATAAACTTCCGGATTTTCAGGAATTACATTTTTTGGAATCCGGTCTTATCGGCCGGTTTAAGCCGGAAGCACCGCGCTTAAAAAAGGCCGAGGAGGAAATCGCCGAGGCCGCGGAAGGAGTTAGGATAAGAGATTATACTGCCAAGCCCTCGGCGATTTCCTGCAACTACTGCCCCTATAACCTCATCTGCCCCAGCGCCTGGCGCCGCCCCAGATAGCGCGTAGTGCGGATGGGTTGTATGTTGTGGGTCGAGTTGTGAGTAGTGAGGGTGGGGTATTGATAAACTCACAACTCACCCACAAACCCGCAACGGCAAACATCAATTTCATTTGCTAAAACCGTAAATTGCAGATAAGATAATAAAACTATGAGCGCCTGCGATATTGTGCTTACCGTCTATAACCAGCCGGAATTGACGCAGAATTGTTTGGAAAGCTTGGAGAGCAATTTTCGCGAAGGAGACCGCTTGATAATCATTGACAACGGCAGCGAGGATGGGACGCGAAAATTCCTCGAGGCATTTGTGAGTAAGCTTCCCCGCTTGAGTTTGGAGTTAGTTCGGCTCTTTCCCAATCAGGGTTTTATCAAAGCCGCCAATGAGGGACTGCGGCGCTGCCGCAACCCTTTTGCTTGCTTGTTGAGCAATGATACGGTGGTGACTGCGGGTTGGCTGGAACAAATGATGGCCATTGCGGAAAAAGAGGCAGACATTGGCATAATCAATCCAATGAGCACTACCTTTGGACTTTATCCTAAGGAAGGCGAGACCATTGACGCGCTGGCCAAAGCACAGGAGAAGTTTTCCGGCCAATACACCGAGACTGCGGACTGCGTGGGGTTTTGTATGTTAATCCGCAAGGCGGTAATGGATAAAATTGGATTGCTGGATGAGGTTTACGGCCAGGGTTATTTTGAAGACTCGGATTTTTCCCGTCGGGCCTCTGCCGCAGGCTGGCGCGCGGTAATTGCCAAGGCCGCGTATGTCTGGCACCGCGAGCATTCCACTTTTCAAAACGTTGAGAGGGAAGAGCAGTTTAAAAGGAATAGAGAGATTTTTTGGCAGCGCTGGGGCAAGCCAGAAAGGATTTTATGTGTCCTTAATCACACTGCTCCCCAGCGCTGCCAAAACCTTTGTTTAATCCAAGCCCGCCAAGGCAACTGGGTCTGGGCAGTCAGTTCCGTAAAAAGCGATGCGCCCTGGCCTGAGCTGCACACCCATTTGAAATTTATTTTTCACCACCTGCCTATCCTGTATGCTTTCTTTATTCTCCTCGTCAGGCGCAAAAAAAGATTTGATGCGGTAGTTTTCCCGGCGGGCAGAAACCGGTTTGCCGCCGGAATATTCAGGCGGATTTTTAAAGTCAAGACGGAGGAGCTGATTTATGAAAGACAAGATTAAGGTAGTGATTCTCTGCGGCGGTAAGGGCACGCGCTTAAAAGACGAGGTTGAGCTTAAGCCCAAACCCTTAATTGAAATTGGCGGCAAGCCTATACTCTGGCACATTATGAAGTCTTACGCCCATTTTGGCTTTAAGGATTTTGTATTGTGCCTCGGGCATAAGGGCGGGATGATTAAGGAATATTTCCTTAATTACGAGGCAATGAACAATGATTGCACCATTTCTCTGGGCGGGAAAAGCCGGGTGACTTTCCATTCCAACCATTTGGAGCGCGACTGGACAGTCACGCTCGTGGATACCGGGGAGGAAACCCAAACCGGCGCACGGGTAAAAAGAATTGAGAAATATATCAAAGAAGATTTGTTTATGCTTACCTATGGCGACGGGGTATCGGATGTCAACCTGAAGAAGTTGCTGCAGTTTCATCTTGCGCATAAAAAAATCGGCACCGTAACCGGCGTGCATCCTTCGTCGCGTTTTGGAGAGTTGCTGTTAGGTAATGGCAGCTGTGTCTCTAAATTCAGCGAAAAGCCGCAGACCGTCAAGGGTTTTATTAACGGCGGTTTTTTTGTTTTTAACCGCAAGTTTTTTGATTATCTAAAAGCTGATGAGGGCTGCTATTTAGAGCATGAGCCGATGGAAAATTTGGCTGATGATCGTCAGCTCTGCGTTTACGCGCACGAGGGTTTCTGGCAATGTATGGATACCCGTCGGGAATTGGATTTGTTGACGCGGCTGTGGCAGGAGAATCAAGCTCCTTGGAAAGTCTGGTGAGACGCTAATCTTTAGTTATGAGTATTGTGGTTGAGTTGTGAGGTTATAAATACCCCACCCTCACTACTCACAACCCAATCTCACCCCCAAGATTAATGGTTATTAGCGGAGATTAGCATAAAATTAGTGGACATTAGTCTTCAATTTTGAGGTTTTCAGCGGATGAAAGATAAGTTCTGGGAAAATAAAAGAATTCTGGTTACCGGATACGAAGGTTTCTTGGGTTCGTGGCTGACGCGCGCACTGTTGCAAAATGGAGCCAAGGTGGTGGGCTTGGATAAAAAGGTGCGGCGCAAGGATACCATTTTGAATAGAGATGAGCTTAAACGGATAAAGATGGTAAAGGGCAGGGTGGAAAATGCCGCGCTGATTAAAAATATTTTGCAGCGCGAGCGCGTTGAATTTATTTTCCACTTGGCAGCCGAGTCTTTGGTTGGTCGCTGCTTAAAAAATCCTTGCGCGGCATTTTCCACCAACATCCGCGGCACTTGGAATATCCTTGAGCAATCCCGGCGCTATGGAAAAATAAGGGGGATTATCGTGGCCTCCAGCGACAAGGCTTATGGCGAGCACCTTAAATTGCCTTATCGCGAAGAATTTGCCTTAAAAGGCGATCATCCTTACGACGCCTCGAAAAGCTGCGCGGATCTTCTGGCCAATACCTATGCCAATACCTTTAAACTGCCGGTGTGCGTAACCCGCTGCGGAAATATTTTTGGCGCAGGTGACTTTAATTTTTCCCGTCTAATTCCCGATGCCATTTGTTGCGCGGTTTCCGGCAAGACCTTGAAGATTCGCAGCAACGGTAAATTTATCCGCGATTACATTTATGTCAAGGATATCGTTGCCGGCTATTTGCTGCTGGGTAGAAAGATGTATCAGAAGAATTTAAGCGGCAAGGCGTTTAATTTTAGCGACGAGCGTCCGCTGTCAGTGCTGCAAATGGTAAAGCTCGTCGGAAAAGCTGCCAGTGTGCCGCTTCGTTATGAAATCTTGAATCAGGCGCAGTATGAGATAAAGCGGCAATATCTTTGTTCCGCGGCCGCAAGAAGAATACTACGCTGGCGGCCGCGGTATTCGCTGAGTAAAGCGCTGCAAGAAACCGTGGCGTGGTATAAATCCAGAGGGCAGCGTGAAAAATAAGAATGTTTATATCATTGCCGGGCCAAATGGTTCGGGCAAAACCACCTTTGCCAAACGGTTTTTACCGGATTATGTAAATTGTCCCAATTTTGTCAACGCCGATCTTATTGTGCCCAAGGCTTGGCGCCTTTTAAACCGAGGAGCGCGGCAATTAAGGCAGGAAAGTTGGTTTTGCAGCAGATAAACGAATACGCCCAGCGCGGAGTGCACTTTGCTTTCGAAACTACTCTTTCGGGTAAAACCTACGTAAGTCTATTTAAAGAATTAAAGGCCAGAGGTTATTCTTTACATATTTTCTTTCTGTGGATTCCTCGCCCGGAATTGGCCATAGCCCGTATCAATGACAGGGTAGCGGAAGGCGGTCAGGACATTCCCGACGAAGATGTCCGGCGCAGAT
>JBMONJ010000138.1:0-6391 GCA_049324655.1 Candidatus Omnitrophota bacterium
TATATTTTTGGTTGCGGCAATAATTTTGGGCAGGAGTCCGGCCAGACCAATCCCTCCTGATAAATCCCTGCCGTAAGCAGTAGTGTCCTGTCCCACGAGATTCAACTCCTTAATTCCTTTGCTGTCCAAGCTTTTTGCCTCGTGGATAATCGAGTCGGCGCTGCGGCTCTTAAATTTACCTTTTATCCGCGGGATAACGCAATAGCTGCATTGATTAAAACAGCTCTCGCAAATCTTCACATAGGCAAAGTGGCCGGGCGTCAACAACTGCTGCTCAAACACTAACCTGTCCTCCAAGGCCAGACGACCCACAAAGGCATCAATTCCGTCAAGGTGTTTTACCAGTTCGCGATGATAACGCTGCGGCAGGCAGCCGGTAACAATGAGTTTTTTAAGCCGGCCATTTTTCTTTAAATCAGCAAGCTCCTGAATAGTTTCCAGCGATTCCTCTTTGGCCTCTTTAATAAAGGCGCAAGTATTCAAAATCCCGATATCGGCTTTTTGAATGTGAGTAAGAACATATCCTTTGTCCTTAAGCCGTCCGACGAGAATTTGGGAATCCACTAAATTGCGGCAACAGCCTAAGCTGATTATGCCTACTTTGAGTTTTGGCATGGCCATAAAAAAACCGTTAGTTAATAATCTAACGGCAAAAGACATTCTAAATTCCAAGTCCCAATTCGACAAATCACAAACAAATTACAATTCCTAATACCCAATGACCAAAACTTATTATTTAGATTTGGTATTTCGGAATTCGGATTTTGGAATTGTTTGTAATTTGGAATTTGTGGTTTGGGATTTTAAAGAGCTACTTTCACTTGCCAACAATCAGCCCTTCCTTAGTTATCTTCACACTCTTCACTGCCTGCCCCCGTTTGCCCAAGGCCGGCATCACTTTGCCGTTTACCTCCAATTCCACAGCCCCGGCATTGCCTAAGGAAAGCTCAATTCTTTCTTTCGCGCTCCAAGTCTCGGAAAGGCCGCGCCGAAACATCCCCTGAAAAACTGTCTTGCCATCGGCACGCACCCGCAGCCAAGAACTCTCCTTGGCGCGGATAGAAAGCTTTGGGATGTTGCTCACTGGCGCCGGTGCTGCAGTTACTGCTGGCGTTTCTTTGACCGCAACTGCGCGATGCTGGCGCCGACAGGAGGCGATTCTTCCGACGAGGAAAACCAAAAATAATATCCCCAATAAAGGAAATAATAACCTTTGAATCTGCCGCAGGCGGTCTTGAGATAAAAGGATATTGACCCTTCGGCTACGCTCAGGGTCAATAGCGAGCGAAGGCGAACCATTGAATTCTCTTTTATGCGCTCGCTCGTTCTTTACGGGCTTAATGGGTTTCTCCACCACAGGCAAATCAAGACCAAAGCCCGCGATTATCTTTTGCGCCTCCAGCCCTAACAGGTGGGAATAAATCTTTAAGAATCCCCTTAGATAAACCGGATTAATTCCTGAAGGCAGTTCGCCTCTTTCCAAAGCGCGCAAGACCGCAATATGGATTTTGGTCTTGGCTTGGCAGACTTCCAAGGTCAATTCCTTAGCCTCTCGCGCCTGCCTTAATAATTCACCCGTTTCCTGCCGGTTTCCCATTTTCTCTTCCCAAATTACTCAACCACTCTTCCCGATTTACTAAAATCTCGCGCGGCTTACTGCCCCGGTAAGGACCAATGATGCCTTCCTGCTCCATCGAGTCAATGAGCCGGGCTGCCCGCGTGTAGCCCAGGCGCATCCTTCTTTGTAAAATCGAAACCGAGGCCTGATTGCTTTCTAAAATCATCTTTACCGCCTCGTCGAATAATTCGTCCTTCTCCGCAATGGCAAAACTGGAACTCTTCTCCTGCTCTTTCATTAATGCTTCTTCATACACCGGCTCGCCCTGCTTGCGGATAAAATTAATTATCCTTTCGATTTCTTTATCCTGCACCAAGCTGGACTGGGCGCGGATGGGTTTGGCCTCACCGGGCTGCAGGAAAAGCATATCGCCACGGCCTAATAATTTATCTGCGCCGTTCATATCCAAGACCGTGCGCGAGTCTACTTTGGAGGCGACTTTAAATGAAATCCTCGCTGGGAAATTGGCTTTGATAACTCCGGTTATCACATCTACCGACGGACGCTGGGTGGCCAATACCAAATGAATCCCCACGGCGCGGGAAAGCTGGGCCAAGCGGGTAATAGCATTTTCGATGTGATTGGCAGCCACGGCCATTAGATCTGCCAATTCGTCAATTATCACGATGATATAGGGAAGTTTTTCCTGTTGGGAATTGTAAGCATCGATATTCCTCACGCCGGTCTTGGCTAGTAAAGCATAACGCTCCTCCATCTCTTGTACCAGCCAATTAAGTGCCGCAGAAACCTTTTTGGGATCAGTAAGCGGCGGGCATAACATATGCGGTATTCCGGCAAACGGCGCCAGCTCCACCATTTTGGGGTCCACCATTAAGAAACGCAATTCCTGGGGCGATAAAGAAAACAAGAGCGAGGTAATCAATCCGTTGACACAAACCGTTTTACCTGAACCCGTAGTCCCGGCAATCAACAAGTGCGGCATATCGCCAAGATCTGCGATTACCGCCCGGCCAGTAATGTCCTTGCCTAAGGCGAGTTTTAATTTGAAATCCGCACCCTTAAATTCATCCTGCGCCAGAACTTCTTTCAAATATACCAAGCTGGATTGGGAATTAGGAACCTCGACACCGACGCGGCTTTTGCCGGGAATGGGTGCGACAATACGCACGCTGTGCGCCTTCATTGCCAAGGCAATGTCGTCGGAAAGGGTAACAATCTTCTGCACCTTGACTCCTGGCGCCGGCTCCAATTCATAACGGGTAATCACCGGACCGCGCTCAATGTCAGCGACATGCACGGAAACCCCAAAGTCCGACAGCGTCTCTTCCAAAATCCGGGCGCTGCTGACTAAATCTTCTTTTATCTGCCGGCTAGACAAAGGCGGCGGGTCATCCAATAAATCTAAAGTGGGCAATTTATAATCGCCAATGGCCACCGGCTCTTTTTCTTTGGATTTCTCTTCAGAAGAAATGGTCTTTGGCTTGAGCTCTTTAATTTCTATTTTTGGTTTTAGCAGCTTGGGCTCAAAGGGTTTGGACATTTCTTCGACCACCGGCTTTGGCCGAGGCGCCACCTTTACCATTTTCTGCGTTGGAGCGCGAAAGGTCAACTTAAAACCGCTCTTAATCTTGCGGGCCAGTTCTCCTGCTTGTTCAAGGGTACCAAACACCAGCGGTGAAAGCAAGAACTCGCCCAGGAGCACCGAAGAGAGTATGCCCAAGGTCACCAGAATGATATAACTTCCCAGCCTGCCGAAATACTTAACTAAAAAGTCCGCGAACAAAAGCCCGACCACACCACCGCGGCGCATGCGGAAATAATTCTCGGCATTGCCGGTTAAACTGAAAAGGCTGCTTAAGACCAAAAAGAGCACGAGGAAACTTATGGCTTTAGTGAAATGAAAACCCAAATCCTTGCCGATGAATTTATTTTTGGCCCAGAAAAAAAGAAATACCACGATAGAATACGCGCTCCAGCCAATTAAGAAAAATAAAACCCCGGCCAGATAGGCTCCGAATAAGCGGATAAAATTGTGGGGCGGCGTGTTGGGAGAAGAGGTGTACCACGGCAGGTCAAGTGGGGTGAAGGAAATTAGGCTGGCCAAGATAATCAGGGCTGCAGCGAAAATGATTACCGCTTTTATTTCACTGATGAAGCGCTGTTTCATTCCGCTTGCTTCTTGCTCAAATTGAGGCGGCCAAGCTCGTCAATGGCAATCAGCTTTACCTTAAACTCATCTCCGACTTTTACTACATCTTCCACGGACTTGACATATTCCTTGGAAAGCTCGGAGATGTGCACCAGTCCTTCCTTGCCCGGCAAAATTTCGCAGAAGGCGCCGAAGTTGGTAACCCGTTTTACCTTGGCATTATAAATTTTGCCGACCTTGGGCTCCTCGGTAAGGGCGTTAATCATTTCAATGGCCTTGTCCGCGGCTGCTGAATCAGTAGAAGCCACCAAAACCGAGCCATCATCTTCAATATCAATGGTCACGCCGGTAGCCTCAATAATCTTGCGGATAGTCTTGCCTCCGGGGCCAATGACCTCGCCGATCTTTTCCGGATTAATCTTCAAATTGATAATGCGTGGCGCGTAGCTGGAGATTTCTTCCCGCGGCTTGGCCAAGGCCTGACGCATCTTTTCCAAAATAAACATTCGCGCCTCTTTGGCCTGCGCCATTGCCTCTTCCAATAATTTAAGACTGACGCCATGAATCTTTAAATCCAACTGAATCGCGGTTATTCCTGCAACAGTGCCGGCAATTTTAAAATCCATATCTCCGCAATGATCTTCCAAACCGGCAATATCCGTCAATAAAATATTACGGTCTCCTTCGCTAATTAAACCGATGGAAATTCCCGACACCGCATCTTTAATGGGAACTCCGGCATCCATCAAGGATAATGAAGTAGCGCAGACCGTGGCCATGCTCGAAGAACCATTGGATTCCAAGATTTCAGAAACCACTCTAATGGTATAAGGAAATTCTTCTTTGGTAGGCATTACTGCGCTTAAGGCCTTTTCTGCCAAGGCGCCGTGGCCGATTTCCCGACGGCCCGGGCCGCGCACTGGCTTTATCTCGCCCACACTAAACGGCGGAAAGCTGTAATGCAGCATAAAAGATTTATAGCTTTTCCCTTCCAGGGCTTCAATCATTTGCTCATCCGAGCGCGTGCCCAAAGTAGTAACTGCCAAGCTTTGGGTCTGGCCGCGGGTAAATAAACTGGAGCCGTGGGTACAAGGAAGAACGCCGACTTCACAGGTTAAGGGCCGAATGGCCTTAAAATCCCGACCGTCGCTTCTTTTGCCTTCTTCCAAGATTAACCGGCGCACTTCCTTTTTCTCTAACTCTTCCAAGGCGGCCTTAACTTCTTCGCCGGAGGTTTCTTGGCCGGCGACCAAGCCCTGGAGCAATGTAAGGTCTGCAGCCAATTCCTCAACCAACAAGCTCATCGCCTCTTCGCGATCCTCTTTTTTGGCTACTTTACAAATTTCGCGGATACGGCCAATAGCCAATTCTTTTACCTTGGCAGACAATTCAGGAGAAATACCTTTAATTTCAGGATTAAGCTTTGGCTTGCCAACGGTTTTAACCAATTCTTTTTGCGCAGCAATTGAGGCCTGTAATTCTTTAAAGCCGAATTCCATAGCCTCCTTTACCTTGGCTTCCGGCACTTGTTTGGCGCTACCTTCAATCATAATCACATTCTTTTCTGTTCCTACCACCACGATATCCAAAGCGCTCTTTTCTCGCTCGGCATAAGTAGGATTAAGAATAAAACTCTCCTCAACCAAGCCCACCCGACAGGCGCCAATAGGGCCGTTAAAAGGAATTTCCGAAATGGATAATGCCGCTGATGCTCCAATGACCGCAAGGATATCCGGGTCGTTTTCTGCGTCGCTGGATAAAACAATTCCCATTATCTGCACTTCATTGGTCATTCCCTCGGGAAACAGTGGACGAGTTGGCCGGTCAATCAAGCGCGCGGCCAGAATCTCGTTTTCCGAAGGCCGGCCTTCGCGCTTAAAAAAACCGCCAGGAATTCTTCCGGCAGCATAAGTCTTTTCCTGATATTCCACGGTTAAGGGGAAGAAATCTACGCCTTCCCGCGGCTCGGCAATACAGGCAGTAACCAAGACCACAGTCCCGCCGTAAGTTACGGTCACGGCACCGTTGGCCTGCTTGGCTAATTTTCCGGTTTGTAAAATAATACTCTTGCGCCCGAACGCAATTTGCTGTTGTTCTAAACTCATTGGTTTTTCCTCTATTTACGCAGGTTTAATTTGGAAAGGATTTCCTCATACTTCTTGGGGCTGGATTTCTTAAGATAATTCAGCAGGCGGCGGCGCTGACCCACAATCTGCAAGAGACCCCGGCGGGAACCGAAGTCCCGACGATGCAGCTTAAAGTGCTCGCTTAAGGCATTTATCCTTTCGGTCAGCATGGCAACTTGCACCTCTACTGAGCCGTTGTCTTTGGCGTGCAGCTTAAAAGTATCGATGATTTCCTTTTTCTTTTCCTTGTTTAAAGCCAATTTGAGTTCACCTCCGTCGAAGTTGTGGTGTGGTTGAATAAAATAATTATACTGCGAAAAACCGGCGAGTCAAGAAGAACTTCTGGGAAACGCAGATGAACGCAGATTAAGAAGCGTGGATGAACGCAGATGAGTTATCTGTGGGTTTTAAAGAATTCATTAAAACAGTTGCTCATATAAATTAACATTGGGCGGGTGAGGCCGGGGTAAACGCCTATCCAGAAGAGATTATTCATAACCAAATCAGTGTTCTTAAGGCTGCCCGCGACTCGGCACT
>JBMONJ010000139.1:0-6329 GCA_049324655.1 Candidatus Omnitrophota bacterium
ACGTTGAGACTATCGACGGTTGCCGCCTCCTCACCGTCCGCCTCCTCGCCCGCCTCGGCCAAAGGCCGAGTCGAGGCCTCGCCGGCGAAGAGACGACAAAAGAACAGCGTGAGGCATGCCTTGCAAGAAGCGGTAAATCAAATCTTGATTGCTTTAAGGGCCGACAAGCTGATTAAATTTAAGTTACCGCTGGGTAGCCACCTTCTTCTTGGGCTGCGCTGGTCTTTGGCAATAAGCATTGGTTTGCTTTTCGCAGGCGGCTTAATATCGCTCCTATTGGGTCAGATAATTTTGCCTGCAATTTTTTCCGGCGCAGGAGCCGGCATTTTCGTGGCGTGGTCGCTCAAGCGCTTTGCCTATCTTAACCGCAGGATTACACAGCTTATACAAAGTGAAGAGGGATTAAAACTGAAAGAAGCCAGGCGGGTCAGACTTGCCGAAGGTTTGCCCAATGGAGTCATCCGCATAAATTATCGCCGGGCCTTTAAGCGCTTATCTCAAGAAAACCCCTATTTGGCCAAGTTAGTCTTAGCCCGGGAGCATTATCGCTTTGATTGGTTGGGAAAGCTGACTAAATTTCCTATCCTCTCTGATTGGGCAATACGTTCTACCAAAGACTTCATCTCCAAAATAGTCTGGATACTTACCGGCGGAGGCGATTGCCCGGGATTAAATCCCTATATCGCTTATGCTGCGGGAGAATTAGCCAAAGACGGTCGAGCATTGTGGGGCATACTGAATGGCTTCGAAGGTGCCGTAGCCGAGGATTTTGCCGGCAGCATTATTCCCGTGGCAGAGCTGGATACCGAAGAGATGAAAGATAAGGCCAGCACTGATTTATATGCTTCCCGCCTCGATCCGTTTGCCCTGTCGCGGGAAATCCGGCTTCGGCTTTTTGAAAACCTTAGCTTCTTCGGCCTTCTGCCTTGCGCCGGATTAATCGTCGTCGGCGGCAATGACCATAGTAAGGTAGCCGGTGAAATCGCCGCCACCCTTAATCTTCAAGAAGCAGAAGAGGCAATAAAGGATTTCTTGGAAAATCCGGATTTTAATTTGTTGGCCAAGGCCCAGATTATTCTCTTGAGTCTTCCGGAGGCAATGAGAAAAATCGAAGGCATAAGCGGCGAGGCCTTAAATATGTCGGAGCAAATCCTGAGGGCAAAGAAGCTAAAAAATAAGCAGAGGCGAGGGTTGGAGAGCTTAAGGCAGAAACTACAGGAAATAATCAAAGAATTCTGCTTAGCGCCTATCCCGGTAATAGGTATCCCTAAGAGTATTGACGGTGATTTTATGACCCTGCCGGCAGGTTTAATCACGGCTCTCAGAAAAGCCAGAGAGTATTTTATCCGGGCGATGGTTAATAAGGGAGTTATGATAAGTGAGATAATGGGCCGACTGGCCGGATGGCTGGCTTTAGCAGCCATTGCCAAATTGAGCGGTAGAGATTCAGAAAACCAATGGCTCTATGATTTAATTTGTCAGGACCTTCCCCCTGAACTGCGAGAAAAGGATAAGGCGCTGGAAGATTCAAAATTAGGTTTTTGTCCTGAGTTGCCTCTTACCATTAACCAGATTAAAGAGATTATCCAGATGGTTTACCAGCGGATGGGTTGCGTGAATGCCGGATGCGCTGAAGGGCTTAAGTTGAAATTACATCAACAAGCTGATAAAGAGGAAACCGAGGCCGCACTTTTCGATTTAGAGCAGGAATATCCAGAACACTCCGAGTTAGTCAAACAATGTCGGGATTTTATAGCTTGGCTTGATAATATCTTGAGCACTATGATTCGGGAAAGAAGACTATACAAGATAAGTAAGATAAAAGCAGCTTCGAGAAAAATAACAAATGCCTTGTTGTCATACCAAAACGTTATTGAAACAAGGATACTTGAACGTGTCATTGCCGCCTTAAACGCAGAAGCTAAGGCCGCCTATCAGACCACCGGGCTTAACCGCGAATACCTGCAATTCTTAAGTAGGCACCCCAATGTTAAAGCCATTCAAACCAAAGAGCCAGAATTAGATGCGCACGGTAATCCTCACTTGGAAGGTATGGGCTATATTGTGCGCGCCCTGGCTGAAGAGGCGCTCAAAGAAATTGGCATAATAGTCAAACCAATAGGTATAACCATACCTGAAGATCTGGGTAAATTCTTCAGCGAAGTTAACTTTATTGGCTATACTTTGCGCGGCGCTGAACCCTCAGAAGATGAAAAACATATAGCTCTGATTTTTGCCGTTAAGACCAGAGAGTGTATCAATAAGCGAGTAAGCGGGTTTTCCCTCAGTCTCCCTTTACACAAAGAGCCGCGGCTTCTCAGTACCATTGATGTTATGAGGGTGCGGACTACGGAAATAATCCAGCCTCGGCTTATCACTTATAACCCCTCTGATAAAAACCAAGGCGGATTTACCCTTAAAGCGCTGCATAAAATGGGGGTGGTAGTTGGAGCAGTGCCAGGTATCCCCAGGCTATGGAAATTTAGAATCAAACCAGAATTAAAATTAGCCGAGGTCTATCCGGTAAAAGATGTATTTTCTCCCAAAGTTGCCGCGGAAAGTATTAAGGCCATTGCTGCCAGCGGCAAAACTCACCATATGGTGAAGGTAATTGTTCTACTCGAAGAGGCGGTTTTACAGAAATTAGTGGCGCAGGGCTCAATTGAAACTATGGCCAAATCCGGCAAACCCTTTGTAGTTATTAACGAAGATATGACGCTGGAACAAATCAGCCGGCAAGCAGCTCAGCTTTACAGTAAATTTAAAACCTGCACTATTCTGCTGAGCCGGGAACATGGGTTTAAATTCAATGACCCCTATTTAATCCAAACCCAGGATAAATTCCCCACCATAAAGCATTTAAGAAGATATCCCGTAGCAGCTAACAGATTGGTTTTTGGCGACCGGGGGGGAGAAATCGTCCGCGCCGCTATCCAGCTCTTTGGCAGCACTGAAGAGGCCAAAGCCACGCTCAGCGCAAAAGACCTTAAGAAAATGTTGGGTAGTATCCGCTGTGTCCCCTTAGGCAGGACTATCTGCACGCCGCAAGTTTCCTCTGCTGCGGCTTCATCACCCTTATTCAGTTCCGTAAAGGGTCTTTTGCGCAGACTGAATCATAAGGGCGTGACAGTAAAGGATGAAGGCGTTCATGGCCCGGATGATGTCCCTGTCACAATTGAAGAGGTGGTGGAAAATCTGTTTCCCAAAGCAGGGCAAGATCATATTGGGGTAATTTTATGCAAGGTAAGAAATTTTCCCCACTGCGTGCTGCCCATAATTTACCCGTTAACCAGAATGGTTAAGGCAGAATATGAAATTATCCTGCCGCAGCTTCAGTCGGATGAGCGGATGAAAGGGGAATTGAGAAATCCGCAAGTGGAAGTGGAGGTAATCGCTCATCTTCTTGCGGTTGCCAATGTCTTTGAGGTTCTCCTCTCCGGGATAATGATAGATCGCGTGCAGATAAAGGTAGATCGTTTGCGGATATTAGATATACTCTTAACCAAAGTGATTGATAAACATAAAGCCCTCCCGAAGTATGTAAGGACAGTTATACATAGGTACCAACAACAATGGGATTGGGGTTACCAATGCAGCAGGGAAACCCGCGAGTTCCCAGATAACTGGGACCGGAAATACATTGGCGCCGAAGACAAAAAAGTCAGCTCGCCGGCGGGAGACCGTGACACCAGAGCACCAAGCCACCAGGACACCAGTAATCTCTACCTACTACCTACTAAACCCTATCTACTTACACAAGCCTCCTCGCCCCTCCGCTGGCCGTTTATGGTGCGCCTGCTTTACAATCCAGTGGCTGATTTTCTAATTAGACATGGGCTGCCCCGTATAGGAATAATCTTCGGCTGGCTATACCTGCCTGCCCTGATTGAACACGGGCTATTCGTCGGCGGAGGAATCAGCCTGATGGTTTCTTGGGCGTATGGAGTTCCTTTTAGTCTGGCTCCGCCTGCGGTGCTCTCTGGATTCTTCGCCCGCTTCCAGCCCTTTGAGATTTTATCCTTTATCACCTTAAGTCTGCTTTCCTTTGCCGCCTTCCAATTTATCTGGCACCTCTTACATCTTTATTCATGGTCAAACTTCTTCCATGGCCGGTGGCAGTCGGCTTTCAACCAGGAACAAAAACAACTCTCTTGGTGGACGGTAGGGATATTATCCGGAATATTCTTCGTATCGCTGGTATGGTCTAAATCATTTTTCTCATCCCTATGGATGCAGACACTCGCCTGGGTCTGGATATTAACGGCAGTACACGGCAGCTTGAGCGCTATTATTATCGGACGAAAAATTTTCTCTAAAATGAGTCTCGAGAATTTTATCACCCTTCAGGCTGATGCCACGCGCCGGGCTTTTGACGAACTGTTAACACCATCACCCATACCGGAAATGCCTGCGAATTGGGCCGCAGTTTATGCAGTTCGAATTCAGCCGGCCCTTTCCCGATTGGGATTTTCCGCATCTTTTAGTAGGGTGGTGGCCGGATTATGGCCGAGTAGACAGATGCGATTTACTGCAGAAGAGCGTATCAATCTGAGAGACAGATTACAATCCGCGGACAAATCAGCAATAAAAGGTCTTTTTAGAAATTCTTACCTTTTATTGCCAGCCATCGACCTTATGGATGATTCCAGACCGCAGATAAAGGCCGAGGCTGCTGGGTTAGTTTTTTCGATAATCGGTTATAGTGCGTTGACTGGCGCCTCTAATAATTATTCCGTCTTAAGAATCCTGTTTTGGGGTTACGCGCATATGGGGTGGCGCCTGCTCAAAGAACCAGCTTCTGGCTATGAGACCCTGCGTCTTGCCGAGGCCAGCTGGGATTTGGCTGGGGTTTACTCCAGAAGGCTTATACAGATAGAGAAAGAATATGCGAACATTCTCTTGGAGGAAAGGATAATTGAGATGCTCAGAGCTCAATTGTTTATTTCCCCGTCCAGTGAACATCTTTTCTGCGCCGAATGGTTATCGGTGGCGCTGCGCAGCGGAGTTATCGAGGAGATTGTTGATTATCTCAGCCAATTCGACTCCGAGCAATCTCCGCAGCTATTGAGCAGGGTATTATCGGTGCTGGAGTTGAATTTTGCTTTCGAAGGTCTTCCTACCCGGCGTTTTATGCGCGATTTTCTGCACGAATTGGAAAGCCGGCTATGTATAGATCCGAATATGATAGTGCATTTTAAATTTTACCTGCAGCAGATAGCTTATCTGCACCGCGTCTTTGCCCGCCGCATTGCCGCGCAAGAAAAAAGCAGCAGCCCTCTGCGTAAGGGTGTTGGCAAACCCAGGAGAATTTTTACTTGGACCGGCCGCTATCAGCCAATTCTCGACAATATGGAGGTATTGGCTGCGTGGCTGGGTAAACCCGTAAAGAAAATAGTGGATTTTGGCGCCGCCTATCCGCCGGTAAATGCAGCCGCACTTTGCCTCAATCAACCGCAGGCAGAGGTTATTGCCCTTGACCGTTACCAGCCGGATGCGATGCAGGTAATAGACGAGCCTGGAATACTACGCTTACTCGATAAGAAATTATTGAGCATTGACTGGCCGGCAGGAATGAAACCGAAGGTAAAGGTCCGGCCCAGTCTCCTGCTGCTTTATAAAGGAAAGAAGCTTCGGTTATATATATTAAGAAGAGAGTTTATCGCGAATGACAGGATTATCTCTACAGGTTATCGGGATATTCACCGGTTTATCTCTGAGGATTTAAAACTCGCCATCAAGGTGGTTAAGAAGGGCCTTCCGCTTACTCAGAATCCACTTGAAGCTTTACTGGGAGAAGTGCCGGCTAATCTGCGGTTGTTTAAGTCTACCCGGCCGGAGTGCAACTTAAGAAGACTTGATTTGAAAGATATTGATATCGTTTTTGCCGTTGGGGTGGTTGGTCTTGATGCTCAAGGAGGTATTGTTATCCCTGGACTTGAAGGCCTTGGTCATTTCCCTCCGGACTACGAGAAAATAATAAGGGAATTGGGAGGCGGCCTATGCCAAGGCGGCTTGGTAGTTGCCGGCGTAGACGCCCGGTCTTTATCGGTATACCAGAAAAGTAAACGCGGCCGTATGGTTCAAGTTGGCGTGATTATTCAAGGTAAGGCTTACCGGTATTTCCCGCCGCCATCTGCGCCAGCCTCTTCGCCGACTGAGTCGGTTAATCTTTGGTCAGTTTCCTGGGAGGCAATCGGGGTTCTTTGCTTGATTACCCTGGGCCTATCGGCTTGGGTAATTGCCGGGAATGTAGAGCGGGCCAGGGGACTGAAGGCGATTGACAGAGAGCTGCAAGGGATTTTAAAGATAAAGACCGAGGAAGTTGCTCT
>JBMONJ010000140.1:0-6301 GCA_049324655.1 Candidatus Omnitrophota bacterium
CGGGCGGGTTTGATTAAGAAACACCATATTAAGACTTATAGTTATAATATGATGGGCCTGCCGTTTGAGACTCAGGAGATGATTCGGGATACCATTACCCTTAATCAACAGGTCGAGATTGACAGCGGAGATGTCTTCTTTTTCTATCCCTTCCCCAAGACTAAACTGTATGCGATTTGTCAAAACTTTGGACTGCTGTTGGCTGATAAAGGCAGAAGGCCTCTCTCCAGTTATATGCGCGAACCCGCGATTAGGTTAGAGCATATTTCCCGTAAGCAGATTTCCCGGCTTTACGCGCAATTCAGCGCCTATCTGATTGAACTGCAGCTTTTCCCCGGCAATAAAAAAGGAGCGTCATTGCTAAAAAAGTTCATAAGGTTTGTGGCCTTCGTGGCGCCGGAGCTGTTTAATGGTTTGGTTTTTAGATTAAAACAGACTAGGGTGGCAAGGAAGTTGGCTTACTGTTTTTCCGGTCGATAAAATTACTATGCCCCATATTTTTTCCGTTTCCATAATTATCCCCACCCATAACCGGCAGCGGCTATTAAAAGAGGCCCTGTTGTCTCTTAATGGCGTTCTTTATCCCCGAGATAAACTTGAGGTGGTGGTGGTGGATGACGGCTCAACCGACAATACCGAAGAGGCAGTAAACAGTTTGTCGGACAAGGTCAATTATAAATTAAGGTTTTTGCGCGAGCCCAAATTAGGAATTTCACACGCCAAGAATGCGGGAGTTCGCAATTCCTCCGGCGAAATTATCGTTTCTACTGACGATGATTGTATGTTTGAAAAGGACTGGCTGGACAAACTGCTTTCTGCCTTTACTTCAGAGAAGGTAGGGGTAGTCGGCGGGCCGGACAAGCCGTTTTCGGAGGGCAGCATTTTTTCCCAATGCGCGGATTATGTGTTTACCTGTTTTGTCGGCTCCGGCGGAGTGCACGGCAGATTCCTGCCTTTAAGATTGGGGAAATTTATCCCAATGGGCTGTAATATGGCTTTCCGACGGGAAGTCCTTAATAAAGTCGGTTTATTTAATGAGGCGATTGCCCCCGGCGAAGAAACGGACTTGGTGCACCGCATTGAGAAAAGCGGTTTCCTTATCGGGCATAGTAGCGATGCCTTTGTCTGGCACCGGGCAATCGATAATCTAAAAGGCTTTGCCAAGATGATTTTTAAACGGGGGTTTGCCAGGGTGGAGGTCATTCGCAATCATGGTAAATACTCCGAGCTGATTTATCTTTTGCCGGCATTGACGGTTCTCTCGGCAGCATTATTGTCGGTCTGGGCGATATTTTCCAAGGCCGCATTTTTTATTCTGATAACTCTGGCGGCAGTTTATCTGTTGCTTGTTTTATCCTCGAGCGTAGTCGCTTTTATCCTGTACAAAAATGTTAAGGTTTTATTTCTGGTTCCTGGTCTTTTGATACTGCAACATACGCTTCATGGCTTAGGTTTTTGGGCCGGTCTTTTAAGCTTTAGGTCAGGTAAAAAATAAAAAATCTATGTCTGCTTTTGACTCTCTGCCTTCGGTTACCTTGGCCATTCCCACCTTGAATGAGGAAAAAAATATCCGGGGCTGTCTGGAAAGTATTTTTAGTCAGGACTACCCCAGAGAAAAAGTTGAGGTTTTAATTGCCGACGGTTTTTCCCGAGACCGCACCCGGGCAATTGCCAAAGAATTCCCGGTTTCCCTGATTGATAACCCGTCAACCGATACCGAGATCGGCAAGATGCTTTGCCTTCATCAGGCCAAAAATGAATTGTTTTATTATTTGGACGCGGATATCCGGTTAAGGGGAAGCGAGTGGATTAAGAAAATGGTTTATCCCTTGGTTCAGGAAAAGGAGATTGTGGCTTCATTTACCAGAAAATTTTCCCCACCCGAAGATTGCGCCTTTAATCGCTATCTTACCTATCATCCTCTGCAGGCCGACCCCATAAATGAATATTTTATGGTGCCCATTGAGCGAACGGTAGTTTATAGAACCAAGGGCTATGGGGTTTGCGATTATCAAGTCGGCAAGATTCCTCCCAGCGGCAGGTGTATGTTCCGACGGGAAGTGCTATATTCCTTAATAAAAGACCATAAAAAGTTTTTGGAGCTGGATAATCTGGTGATTTGCTCTGCCGCCGGATACACCAAGTTTGCCTATGTGCCGGATGCGGGTATTTATCATTTGCATGCAAAAAATTTGTGGCAGCTGGTAAGGAAAAGGCTGCGGAATTTAAACACCAGCTTTCTGCCGGAATTGGAAAGCCGGCAGTTTACCTGGATTAATTTAAAGACCTTAGGCGGCTGGTTAAAGGTTATTCTGTGGGTAATTTACGCCAATCTGTTTTTTCCCGCGGCGATACGGGGAATTTACAAAGCTATTCGTTACCGGGATATCGCCTGTCTGTATGAGCCGTTGACTGCGCTGATTCTGACTGATGCAATTATTCTTAACCTGTTAAAGAGAAAATCGTTTCTTAAGTTTTTAAGAGTGCTTAGAGGAAGAAAATAATGTTCAAGCATTTGCTCAATAAGATGTTTTCCATGGCCACCGAATTAAGTATTAAGAATAATCTTAGCCTGTTCGAAATTAACCCGGCGGCCAGATTATTGGACTTAGGCTGCGGCACCGCGGATATTACCTTGCGTTCGGCAGAGGCAATTGGGACCAAGGATATCCTTGGCGTAGACTCTGCTGCGCAAAGGTTGGATAAAGCGAGTTCCAAGAACATTGTCTTGATAAAGGCAGATCTTAACTCCAGACTGCCGTTTGACAGCCGGCATTTTGATGTGATTGTTGCCAATCAGGTTATCGAGCATTTGTCGGATACGGATAATTTTATCGCCGAGATGTACCGGGTGCTTAAACCCGGCGGCTATGCCGTGATTTGTACTGAAAATCTTTCCAGCTGGCACAATATCCTGCCTTTATTCTTGGGCTGGCAGCCATTTTCTTTGACCAATATAAGTGTAGAGAAAAGGGCAATTGGCAATCCTTGGGCCCTGCATAGAAACGGCGAGATTACTCCCGACGCTGATCAGCATGTAAGAGTTTTTAGTTTCTTGGCGCTCCGCGAGGCATTTAAGGCGCATAATTTTAAGATAGAGAAGATATTGGGAGCGGGATATTATCCCTTTCCAGTTGAATTGGGAATTTTCGATCCCCGGCACGCAGCCTTTCTTTCGCTCAAGGTTAGAAAATAATGCAGTTTCTGAAAATAGACGAGGAATTAGAGCCGCAGATAAGCAACCGGTTTAATGCCAGAATCACCCGGGAGTATGTAGGGGGTAAAAGGGTGTTGGATGTGGGCTGCTGGAGCGGAAACTTTGTCTCTCTGATAAGGAATTTTGAAAGCAACATTTACGGTCTGGATATCGAAAAGCAGGCAGTCAGGGCTGCGAAAAAAAGATTCCCCGAATTGAAATTTATCTGCGGTTCGGCCTTATGTATGCCTTTTTCCTCCGGCTCTTTTGATGTAGTCACTTGTTGGGATGTGATAGAGCATCTGCCTAAAAGCTGCGAAGGCAAATGTTTGTTGGAGATAAACCGGGTTTTAAAAAATAACGGCGTCCTCTTTTTAAGCACCCTGAACAGCAATCCTCTGGGCAAACTGTTAGACTTGGCTTATTTTTTTGGTCATCGCCATTATTCTGAAGAGGCATTAAGGAAGTTATTTCAACATTCGGGGTTCCGGGTGGATAAGGTCTACTATACCACGGGCATAACGACCATGCTGGACGGGATAGTCTTTTTAGTTTTCAAACATCTCTTGAGAAGAAAGAAGGCCCGACTTGACTTTATTGAAAGGGTAAAAGAAAAAGAATTCTCCGGCGAGCTTAAGAGCCGGGCCTCGCTTTTTAGGTTTCATTTCATACTTAGAAAAATTCGCGAGGTAGTTGAAAGATGAAAATTCTGCTCATAAATTGTCCCATTAAACTTAATTCGCCGCCCATTCATGTGCCTACTGGCTTGGCTTATATTGCCCGGGTCTTATTGGAAGACGGCCACACGGTATCCGTGTTGGATATAAACGGCTGGCGCTATGACCAAAAAACGGTTAGCGCTAAATTGAAAGAATATTCGGATGTAGAGGTAGTGGGGATTTCCGGTTTAATTACTACTTACGGATTTCAAAAGTGGTTGATTGCCGAAGTAAAAAAGGCAGTTCCTAAGGCAGTAATAATTTCCGGCGGCGGCGCGGCTACCTCCTGCCCGGAACTTTTATTTGCGAATACTGCCTTGGATATTGCGGTGATCGGCGAGGGAGAGATAACCATTAAAGAGCTGGTCAGGAGCTTGGCAGACCACCGGCCCTTGGATGACATAAGAGGAATCTGTTTTAGAAGTAACGGCAGTATGAAAAAGAATGCCCCTAGAGAGTTGATTCCCAATCTGGACTCGCTTCCCTTGCCGGCGTATGAGTTGTTTCCTATTGAACGTTATTTAAAAAATCCGGTGATGCTTTCCAGCAAGAGAAGTATGAATTTTTTTACCGGACGGGGCTGCCCGTATAGATGCAAGTTTTGCTACCACATCTTTGGACGGGGCAGAATAAGGCTGCGTTCAGTGGAAAATATGCTTGAAGAAATCCGGTTTTTGAAAAAAAGATATCAAATAGATTTTTTGGCGATTTACGACGACAACACCACGGTGGATAAAAACCGGTTAAGAAAATTCTGCCAGCTGATAGGAAAAGAAAACTTGGTATGGGTTGGTTACGGCCGGGTGGATAGTGTGGATGAGGAGACCTTAAGGCTGATGAAGGCAGCGAACTGTAAGGCCATAGGTTATGGGATAGAAAGCGGCAGCCAGCGGATTCTGGATAATATGGATAAGGGCATAAAGGTAGAGCAGGCCAAAAGGGCCATTGCCTTGACCAGAAAGTCCGGAATCTATGCGGCGACCAGCTTCATATTAGGTTACCCCGGGGAGACCGCCCAGACCATTCAGGAAACTGTTGATTTCTGTATTGAGATGAACTTGCCGGTGGTGGATTTTTATTTTGCGCAGGCCTATCCCGGCACCCCTTTGTATGAAGAGGCGCGGCAAAGAGGGCTCATAATGAACGAAGAAGAATATATCCTGGAATTGGAAAGCGCGGATAAATTTGTCATTAATTTTACCGATTTCAGCGACGAGGAATTGCTGGATTATAAGAAAAAGGTAATCCGGCAGGTGCTGCAGGGATGTATTCGGCAATACCCCCTGCAGTCAATAAAGAAATTCTTAAGCTTTATTCTGGACCGCTCTAAAAATCGGCGTTCGCTCTTGTCGGTTTTTAAGTATCTCTTACAGGATGGCGGATAGGGCTATGCCAACAGACACGGCTCAGAAACATCTTGAGCAGATTAGGGAAAGTTTTGCCCCCTGCCAAAAGAGACTGGGCATGGTTTCCTTATTGGTAATGGGCGCCTTTGGCCGGGGAGAAGGAAGCGTAATCAGCCGGGGCGGTAAGCTGCTGCCCTTGAATGATTACGATTTATGTCTGGTAACCAAAAGAAATTTATTAGTGGCCAGGTACTTTGCCGAGAGAATAGTTAAAGAGTTAAAGAAGAGCCTCCCGGTTTATTCTATTGATGTCTTTGTTTTAAAAGAGTGTGAGCTTGCCTCTCTGCCACCGCTAATAATAAATTATGAAATCAAATACGGCTCTGCATTGCTTTGGGGGAGGGATGTGATTTCAGAGATACCCGATTATAAGGCCTCCGATATCCCCCTAGAGGATGGCGCCAAGCTTTTGTTTAACCGCTGCATTAGTTTGCTTTTGGGTTTTCCCGACAGAGCTAATGATGAGTTCTCATTATATCAAAGCGCCAAGGCACTCTGTGCCATTGCCGAGTCAATGCTTTTGCTTTGCGGCAAGTATCATTTTACTTACCGGCAAAGAAGGGATAATTTTTCTAAGGCCTTTCCTGCAGAATTCCCGGGCTTAAAAATAGATTATCCAGCCTTGTCTGCTATGGTGGATAAGGCTATGGAGTTTAAGCTGCATCCGGATTATGGTCTTTTTCCCAATCCGCAGGAGCTGTGGTTAAAAACCCGGGATTTCTATTTGGATATTTTTCATTATTATTTAAACCGGTTATATAAAACTGACTTTGAGGATTTGGGCAAGCTTATAGAGTTTTTCTTCAGCCGGCAAAAGCAAAGTTTTTCGGAAATTTTTGTGCCTTGGCTGATTTATAATCTGCGCCATAAAAATTTGCTGCCAGGTTTTAATATCCGGTTTCACCCGCATATCTTTGTGAATGCCGCGAGTCCTTTTGTATTGCGCGGCCTACACAGCAATAACCAAGAGGATATTGCAG
>JBMONJ010000141.1:0-6242 GCA_049324655.1 Candidatus Omnitrophota bacterium
GGGCATTGGCGCGTATTGGGCAGGAGCCATGTATGTCTATAATAATACCATTTACATGCCGGCGAATAATGGGGGTTATGGAATAGTGGTTGATACTTCAAGTGATATGGTGGCAAAAAATAACTTAGCGATTACGGTGAGTACGCCAGTTTTTTATACGAACGCTGGTTCTTTCTCTGCTGATTCTAACTACAACGCTTCTTCTGATACCTCGTCTCCGGGCGCCAATTCCCTTGACAATGTCACCGCCGCCAGTACCTTCTATTCCACTACTTTAAACAGCGAGAATTTACACATCCGGGCCGATTCCTCATCCCGCGACGCAGCCACCAGCCTGTCCAGTATTTTTACCAATGACATTGATAATGGCACCCGGCCGTATGGTCCGGCATGGGATATCGGCGCCGATGAGACCGGCACGCCCACCTTTGTCAGGGTGACGGCTTTTACCGCGCGCCAGGTCGGGGTTGATGAGCAGAGACAGATTGCCGGCGAGGACGACAGGCGCTCTGAGTCCGAGGGTATAATCCGCCAAGGCGTGGAGGTGGCCTGGCAGACCGGATGCGAAATTGATAATGTGGGATTTAATCTCTATCGCGGTTTGACGGAAGGCGGACCTTATGAGAAGCTGAATTCCAAGATTATCCCCGGCTTAGGTGATACTACTCTGGGGAGTTATTATAAGTACCTCGATACCGACTTAATGGGCCAGCGACTTTACTATTATAGGTTAGAAGACCTTGACCGTTTTGGAAAAAAGACGGTGCAAGGCGTGGTTTCCGTCAAGACAGGAAAAGACGATGAATAACCGCCGGCGCAGCGGTTGGTGGATAGGCATTTGGTTTTTGTTGGGCATAACCCAGCTGTGCCGGGCTGAGGAGGCGCCGGGACCGCTGCGTATCGTCGAGGCCAACGGCTCGTATGTAGTGCTGGAGTTAAGCAGCCCCCCGCCCTATTTCCTCAAGGGGGAAGGTGGGGCGGTGGCCGGCATTGGGATTTCCGGGTTGCGCCACGATTTTGTGGTTACCGACGGAGGCATCCGGCTGCCGGAGGTAGTGATGGTATTGGAGGTGCCCGCAAATACCCAGCCGGTGTTAAAGCTGACCGACTGCCAATGGCAGAGGTTTGCTGCCCGCCTCGATAACCTTGAGTCTGCGCAGGGCGACAGCGGCGTCAGGAAAAAATCACTGGCCAGATTAAGCCATCGCTTGGCGCCTTTCTCGCTGGTAGAATTGGAAGAGGCTGAGGATGGCTCAAGGCTGAAGGTTAAATTTCATCCGGTGGTCTTTGATGCGGAAAACGGCTACTTCGAATTCTACAGCTATTTAAAGGCGGAGATTTCATTCGTGGATTTAAAAAATGGAAAGGGCGCGGCGCAGGCCAAAGGCCCGCAGAGCAGTTTTTATAAAATCACGATAGCCAAAGAAGGGATGTACCGGCTCACCAAAGAAGACTTGGAGGCCGCGGGAATAGACCTTGAGGTCTTAAAACCCCGGAATATCGCGCTGTTGAATAAGGACCGCCTCGTTGCCGTTAATATCGTGGAGGGGCAAGGAGGCAAGTTCGAAAGCTTGGAGTTCTTCGGTCAGGCCAATCACTCCCGATATTCCTCGGAGAATATTTATTGGCTGCGCATCGGTGCCAATAATATCGGGGGCTTGACCATGCCCAAGCGTAATGCGGCTCCTTCCTTCGGCAAGAGTGTGGATTTTTATATGGAAGAGGCGAGCTTTGAAGAGAATTTTCTTTATCAGCGCAGCATTTTAGAGGGCGCAGAGGTTGACCACTGGTTCTGGAAATTTCTGCTTGCTCCTAATACTGTCAGCGTTGATTTCCCTTTGTCGGATATCGCCGAGGTCGGGGAGTTGGCAGCCGTAAAGGTGAGACTGCAGGGGTATTCTCGGATTGAGGAGGTTAACCCCGATCACCATGTCTTAGTTTATTTGAACGGAAATTTGCTGGGAGAGGCGTGGTGGGACGGCGCCACACAATATCTCTTTGAGGGCGCCGTCCCCTTAAATTACCTCATAAACGGTAACAACACATTAAGGATAGAATCTCCGGCAGACACCGGCGCCGAGGTGGACACCGTATATCTGGATTACTTTACCGTTACCTACCCGCGCAGTTTTGTGGCCCGGGATAATCTTTTAAAATTTACATTAGACGCTTATGGCAAATACCGCCTGGAAATAACTGGCTTTAGTCGTCCGGACATTGAGCTTTTAGATATCTCCCGGCCGTGGCAACCGGTAAGGCTACTGAACGCCTCGGTTTTCCGCGACGCAGATGTCTATCAACTTAACTTCAGCGACAAGCTCGATGGAGAAACTACCTATCTTTTATTTACCGCCGATAAGCAGGCCGCGGCCGGCCCTTTAATTAAGTATTTCCCATCGCTGCTTTTGTCTCGTCGCAATCGCGCCGATTATGTTATTATCACCCATCCGGATTTTAAGGCGGCGGTTATGCCGTTGGCCGAATGGCGCAGGAATAAAGGATGGCTGGTGGAGGTGGTGGATGTCGGCGATATCTACAGCGAGTTTAACTGCGGGATATTCGACCCCGCGGCAATAAAGAAGTTTTTGCGCTATGCCTACAATAATTGGCAGCGTGCCCCGCGCTATGTGCTGTTGGTCGGCGATGCGAGCTATGATTATAAGGATTATCTAGGCTTGGGCGGCAGGAATTTCGTCCCCACCTATGATGTGGCTACGGCCAGGATGCTTGCCCCGTCGGACAACTGGTTTGTCTGTCTGGATGACGGCGATGATGTATTGCCCGATATGACCATCGGCAGGTTGCCCGTATCCACGCCGCAAGAGGCAGAGGCGGTTATCAATAAAATCATCGAATACGAATCCGGCCTGGCGCCGCCGGGATGGGGGCGGGATATGCTGTTTGTCGCCGACAACCAGGAAGAGATTTTCCAGACTGCCCAGGATAACCTTATCGCCAACTTTGTCCCGCCCTTTCTGAACAGCAAAAAACTTTATCTGTCTTATTATCTTCCCGATGCCGACCGCTGCGGCAGGGAAATTATCGAGGGAATAAATAGCGGTGCCTTTATGGTTAATTATATGGGCCACGGCGCCGAGGCGTTCTGGGCCAACGAGTTTATTTTAAAATCAAGCGATGCGGTTCTGCTCGCCAATTACCGTCGGTATCCGGTAATGGCGGCGATGACCTGTTTGAATACCTACTTTCATTATCCTTATCCGTGGTTCAGCTCCCTTTCCGAGGCCTTCTTAAAGGGAGTGGATAAAGGGGCCATAGCTTATTGGAGTCCTTCCGGTCTTACCTCGCCGGAGGACCAGAAGATCCTGGAGGAAGGTTTTTATGCCGCGATTTTCCACGGCGGCGCGAGACTACTCGGGGATGCGGTTAAAGAGGCGACAGAATATCTTTACCGAAGTTCGCCTTTGGCCACGGACCTTTTGAAGACGAGTATCCTCTTGGGCGATCCCTTGCTTGAATTAGACCTCCCGGAGTAGAATAATGCAGGAAGCCGCTTGCGCCAAGGTTCTGACAGCGATGTTGAAAGGCCGTTTGGAAGAGAGCCGGACCTTGACCCTTAAGGTAGTGTCCGGCAGTATGCGGCCTTGGATAAATCCGGGCGACGCGGTTATCATTGAGCCCGTCCGGCTTTGCGGATTAGGCCGGGGAGACATAATTCTGTATCATCATAACGGCAGGCTTTTCTGCCACCGGCTGGTGCAGATAAAGAGCGAGGGCCGCCACTTTTTATTGGCTAAGGCGGACTGGGGGTTTTCTCCTGCGGCGTATATCGATTCCGCAGCACTCTTGGGCCGGGTGGCCCGGATTGAGAAGCCGACTTTTATCCTTGACTGTAATTCTCTTTTCTGGCGGGCGATGAATAAGCTCGCGGGGTTGCTCGCTTTGGGCGAGGAAAATTTCTCCTTTAGTCCGACGCTTAAGCGCGTAATCCGCCTGCCGGTATTCTTCTTCCAGGGGGTAATGGCGTTCATTTTGAAGCTCGCGGATTTTTGCACATCATTCAGTATATGAAAAAAACCGAAGTAAATATATTCGACTATTGGCGCATCATCCGCAAGCGCAGCTTCACAATCATCGTTACTTTTCTGTTGGGGGTCGCATTTGCCATTTTCGACAGCCGGGTCAGACCCCGGGAATTTGTGGCCTCGGCGGTTATCCGCGTGGAAGACCGGCTTACGGTAACCGATATAATGATAGGTAGGCGTGCCCCGGCGCCGGCAACTGCCGATGCGATGGTGGTGGTGGGCTACGAAGTTATGAAAGAGGCGGTTAAAAGATTAGGACTCGTCGAGGATGGCGCCCCGGCATCCGCAGTAGACCGGGCCGTGCATTCCTTGCAGGCTTCGGTTAAGGCCTCCCGGATAAAAGACACCGAAAATTATATCGCCATCGAGGCGCGGGCCGACGGGCCGCAGTTGGCTGCGGATATCGCCAATACCATAGCCGAAGTATTCATACTCGTTGACTCCCGCGAGAAAAGCAAGGAAGCCCGTCTGGTACGGCAATATATAGAGCAGCAGTTGAAGGTGACTAAACAGAAGCTCGAAGAATCGGAGCGGGGCCTTTGGGATACCGCCATCAAGGCCGGGGCGATTACCGACCGAGAAACGATACTGAAGAAACTCGGCGATATGCAGATGAAGCTGGCCGAGCTCGCCGAGGTCTTAACCGACAAACATCCCGGCATAGTGTCTCTGCAGAACCAGATAGAAAACCAGAAGCGTCAGCTTAAAGATATTTCCAATGTAGACCTGAATTCCCAGCGGCTTAAGGTGGATATAGAAATCCAGAGAAAACTTTATGCTATGTTACGTGAAGAGCTGGAGAAGGCCAGCATCTCCGAAGCGGGCAAGGTGACCACCACCTTGATAGTGAATAGGGCCCAGCCGCCACGGCGTCCGGTAGGCCCGGACAACATAGTTAAAGTCTTTGCCGGCGGCATCTGCGGTTTGGTTATGGGGTTGTTTCTGGTGCTGATTAAAGAACAGTTGGATACTTCCATAGATACTATAGATGATGTGGAGGATTATATAAAATTGCCGGTTTTGGCAATTATCCCGCACTGCAACATAGAGCAAGTAGAGGAAGGCGCGAAGGGCTGGAGCTGGTGGCTCGGCAAGCCGGTTGATAAAGACCGAGAAACGAAGATAAAAACACAGACCCTGTATAAACCTACCTCGCCGTATGCCGAGAGCTACCGTATCCTGCTCACCAACATCACCTTTGCCTTGGCAAAGGACAAATCAAAGACGCTACTTTTTACCAGCGCCGGACCTCAGGAGGGCAAAACCACAGTGGTAACCAATCTGGCCATTACCGCTGCCCGTTCCGGCAGTCGGGTGCTTTTAATCGGTTGCAATCTAAGAAGACCGACGATTTACAAGAGCTTTGACATTAAAAGAGAACCCGGCTTGTCGGATATTCTTATCGAAAGGATAACTTGGCAGGAATCTTTAAAGTCGTTGCCGGATTTCTTAAGAAGCAAGATTCATCGCGAGATTATCGAGCGCACCCCGGAAATGGACAACCTGAAGATTATTACCTGCGGACAGAAGGCGCCCAACCCGGCGGAATTACTCGCCTCACCCGAGATGGAGCGATTATTAAAAAGAGCGAGGGAGGAATTTGACCTCATCTTACTGGATTCCCCTCCCATACTTCCGGTAGTTGATGGGGGGATATTGGCTTCTAAAGTGGACAAGGTAATTCTCGTTTATCAAGTAGGCAAGACCGCCAGAAATGCTCTCTACCGGGCCAAGGTGCGCTTGGAAAACTTGGAGGCAGACCTCTGTGGTATCGTTTTAAACGACATAAGGACTGAGATTAACAGCGACGGCGGTACTTACTATTATCACTACAAATATTACGGTGCGGATATGCCAACAACTGCCGGCGCCCTGCGGCGCTTTATTACTGCGCTGCGTAAAAAACTAAAAAGGAATGCTACCCATTAGTTTAATAATGCCCCAAACTCCCCTTTTTCTTGGCTAGCCTCGCCGCGCCCTCAATTGACAAAAGGCCCAGGGGCAGCAAAATCACCGAGAAGATAAGTAGTGCGCAGATTTCGCCGGCCAATGATGCCACCGGCAGACCTTTATAAACAGCCAACTGTATTGCCCTTACTGCGTAAGTAACGGGCATGAGGGGAGAGAAAAACTGCATCCAATCCGGAAGAATTGCGATAGGAAAATAGACCCCCCCAAAGATTCCCATTAAGGTATTCG
>JBMONJ010000142.1:0-6233 GCA_049324655.1 Candidatus Omnitrophota bacterium
CGAGAAAAGAAACCAGAAAGCCGACGGCCAAAAGAGCGAATTCTTGTCGGGAAAAGGCAAAGGCGCTTTTGGATAAATCAAACAGCGCCGCAGCCACCATCGTGGGTACGGCCAGCAGGAAAGAGAATTCCACTACCGTCTTTCGCTTTAATCCCAGCGCCAAACCGCCGATAATGGTGGCCGCGGCGCGCGACACCCCCGGCACCATTGCCAGCGCTTGAAAACCGCCGATAAGCATGGCCTTAAAATACGACAGGCCGGCCAAATCAGAAATCGCATCCTGTCTCTCGCGATGCAAGATTTCAAAGACAATCAAAAAGATGCCGCCCAAAAATAACGCCCAAGTCACCACTTGAGCGTTTCCCAGAAGATTCTGTTTTATCAATTTATAAAATACCAACCCCAAGACTGCCGAAGGCAAAAATGCAGCCAAGACCAATTTTAACACCTTGAAATCCGAAATTATCCGCCGGAAATACAATACCGCCACGGCCAGTATCGCGCCTAACTGAATAAATATCTCAAAGCTCTTTAAGAATTCCGCGGAAGGAAGCCTAAGCAGCTTCGCGGAAAGGATAAGATGTCCGGTGGAGGAAACCGGCAGGAACTCAGTAAAACCCTCCACCACCCCCAAGATAATCGCTTGAAATAATCCCATTATGTCCCCGTTAGCCAATCGTGCAATAATCCTGCAAATCGTGCAATAATCGCGCATCAACCGCGCAAAGTATATTTAACGCTTCTGCCTTTGCCAACTTGGGCAAATACCTTCTTTTTCAATAAATCCGCTAAATCAAAGTTAGCTTGCCGAACCGAAACGCCGGTCAAGGCAACATATTCTTTTCGGGAAATCGACCCCTTGTTTTTGACATATTGAACCGCGTTCTTCTGCCTATCACTTAGACCTATCTGGCTTAATGCTGCTTCGGTATAAATATCTCTCGGCAGGATGCTGCGAAACTCCACATTCCTGATTAAAACAAACTCCGGCTCAGGAGCCCCTTGGGCACGACACTGCTTAATCATTTCAACTGTTCCCGATCCTGTTTTCTGAATGTAACTGCCATAATACAATGCGTTGGCAATGAGGGGATTGGCAGGATATGAGGTATGTGATCTCTTTAGACCTTCAATGCTTAGTTCAAGCGGCAGGCTCCCGGAATTCCACACCTCTATTCGATCCGCAAAGACCATCACTTGGACACCAGAAGTTACATTATAGTTTCTATGCGCAACAGCATTCATAATCGCCTCTTGGATAGCGAACACAGGAGTTTCAAAAGGCCGCTTGAACTGAGGCGTATGACTTTGCTGAATAACTGCCTGCTTAATGATATCTACCACAAAGCCGACTGCCTTATCTACCTGCTCAAATAGATTATCGCTGTAGATCTTATACGACAAAAATGGCTTATATACCTCCGTGCCAGGCAAATGAACGCATTTGACTTCCGCTTGAAGAAAGAATCTATGCGGATTCTTCCCAAATAGCAATACTGCTGCATTCGTCAGCTTGCCGTCTCTCAACAGATTGAGATGGATTAACACATCTGTAACAGATGAGTCTGGGCTCAGCGGAAATTTACGCTCCTCGCCGACTCCGCTGATAAATATTTTGTATTTCTTCATTATCGGTCGTTTCTGCTGCTTTTAACTGCGCTTAACGCCGCCAAGGAATATCTTCCAATAAATAACAATTTGCTGTTTATTATAACAACAGCGGGATATTTTCACAATCAGAAAACTTGAAGGCGGAGAACTTACGGCAGGATGATGCGCGGGCTGGTGATGAAGAGCCTGCGCTCGGTGAGCGTGACTTCAATGCGGCGCAGGCGCTTGGCCTTTTCCAAAATCCTCGGGTCAAGGCGAAAATACTGGGCAAGCACGCGGTCGCTGCAGGCAATCACTTTCTTCCTGCGCTCGGGCCGCTTTTTGTAAATGAGATGGTAATTGTAATTTATCCAGAGAAGTTTGAGGGTCAAAATAACGAGAATAGCCAGCCCGCCGTTTTTAAGTATCTCGACGAACTCGGACAGGAAATCCTTGGGGAATAGGCGCTCGAAAAAATAGCGGAAACCTGCCAACCACAAAAACAAGGTAAAGAGCGGCAAAATCCAATACACCCACAACGCCCACAAAAAGGCAGTAAGCGAGCCTTCGGCAAGGTGGCGCAGCGGAGACTTTAACTCCGGTTTGTCGATGATTTCAGGGTATGAAAACCCCGGTCCGGGCTTTCCCATTTGACCGATACTCCTTCTTTTCCGATAAAGACATTAAAGGTCCCGGCGAATACTGCCAAGGCGCTGATGACCCAATAGAAAAAGGGATACCAAATGACCCAAAAATAATATTTCAACAGCCGGCGGTCCTCGTAATGATAATCAATAAACAGGCTGACCACAAACTGCACCAGGCAAACCAAAGCCAGGATGGCACCGGTCCACGCCGGAGGCACAAAAGGCTGGGTCGGTTTGACCGCAATGAATCCGAAGTTAAACAAAATAAAACTCACCATCCAAGAAACCACTAATAGCCCCAAAGAAAAAGCCCAAACCACTCCGCCTAAATAATCAACATACACCGGCCAAAACCTGCGTTGCCGCCAGTCATACCAAACATCAAAATGTTTTTTGATTACCTCCACCCCACCCTGCGCCCAGCGTACCCGCTGCCGCCAAAATCCGCGCAATGTCTCCGGCGCCAGAATCCAGCAAAGCGCGCGCGGCTCATAGCGCACTTCCCAGAAATGTTTCTGTAATTTCCAAGTAATATCAATGTCTTCAGTGACCGTGTCCGCGTCGAACAAGCCGCATTCGCAAAGCGCGCCTTTGCGAAAGGCAGCAATGACGCCGGAGACAGTCAAAATCTTGCCTAAGATCCGCTGCGATCTTTTTATCAAGCCAATGATGCTAGAATATTCACCCACCTGCACCTTGCCCAATAAACTGGTGCGGTTGATAATCCGCGGATTGCCGGTTACCGCTGCCACCCGCGGATAATTCACAAAATGCCAAGCCAAGGCCTTTAAAGTATCTTTGCCCAAAAAACAATCGGCGTCCATAACCAAAACCAGCTCCCCCTCGGTAAAAAGCAAGCCAGCGTTAAGCGCGCGGGCCTTGCCACTGTTGGGCGTAAGGTGAACCACCTTTAGCCAGCGGGAATTCTTTTCCACTAACTCATCCAAAGTTATTCCCGTCGTATCCGTGCTGCCGTCGTCAATAACCACCACCTCATAACGGGGATATTCCAATTGGGCGAGGTTACAAACAGTATCCACGATATTCTTCTCTTCATTGTGGGCGGGGATGAGGATGCTGAAAAACGGATATTCTTCAAGCGCAGGATAAGGCTTGCGCTCCCGGCGCAGAAAAAATGACAGCCCGCCGATGGTCCAAATAAAGCTCATATACAGCGGGTAGAGAAAGACAAAATAGTTAAGCAGGTTCCAGAGTATTTTCATTTCAGGAAATCCGCCGCGGTAAATTTGCGCTTAAAAGGAAAATCTTCGACGGACATTATCCGGCGAATAACGCGCGCCTGCGGCCGGTCAAGCAGACAGCTGTCTGGATAATAACCAATATGCTGCGCGCCCGAGGCCGTCAAAATCCGCAGCCATTTTAAAACCTGCCCGGTCTCAAGCCACTCCCGTTTTTTCCAGTCATAGGTCTGCACCTTGAATATCGTCTTATTCAAGCCGTCAGGATATTTTTTAGCTGCCTCCACCAACGCCTTAAACCACTTGGTTGGGTTGCCCGCTTTTTCCATCAACGGATAAGCCATAATCACCACATAGTCATAGACGGGAAGGCTTTTTTCAAAACTCTGCGCGAATCTTGTTTCTGCGGAAGGGCTGAGGAGCGCGTCAGCATACAATATCCGGGCAAACCGGCAGTTGGGACGATAGCGCCGCACTGCAGTTTTTAAGCGTTCAATTAAATCAATAAGCAATGCCGTACGGCCCGCCGGGCTTAAACCCGCATCTTCTCCAAGATAAGCGTCATCATTAAAAACTACTCCGCTAAAGCGGCAGTTAGCGGCCAAGTCTGCATAGAGTATCGCTAACTGCGAAAGCTGCGCATCTTCCTTCGCGTCCGGTAGCACTACCGCCAGCGTAGGCATCCAGGCGTAAACCTCCGTCCCTCTTATCAATAATTGATTGGCCACCCGACTGAAAAAATCCGCCCTTACTGGCAAGAGGCGATTAGGAAAATACACTGATTTGACATTGCCGGTGCCCTGCTCGTCGCAAAAGGCCTGCAAGAAAACCGTGGTTACCCGCATCTCCTTCACCCGCTCAAGGAAGGCGTCGAGATTTTTCTCCCGCTGCACCGGGTCATCATCATAGAGCAAATCCAAGTCGGCGTGAAGCACCCTTAGCTGCACCCGGTCTTGGAAATTTCTCTGCAAATCGGCGATGAACTCGCGGATGGAAGGATTCTTAATTATCAGACTGCGACCGATAGTCAGGAGATCTTCGGGACGACGGTAGCGGACATCTAAGGCCAACATCACCTCAAACCAGAGTTTCTTGGCCTCATCCGCTCCGATTTGATTGTATTCGCCATACGGCCAAGTCACGCCGCGCGGTTCAATTCCCAATGTCTTACGCAGTATCTCACGGCTAATCTTAAGGTCATCGTGAATCCGGCGGGCGAATTCCTCGTCGGTCTCATAAGTTTTGGTCTTGGGGTCATAGATTCGGCTGCTGGAGGCCACCGAGGTATTTCCGGCCGCGTTATATGCCACGGCCTTATGCAACTGGTGGGTATGCGTGGCGATTTCCACCAAGTTGCTTTTCGCGACCTCCTTAAGCTGTTCCCAGTTCATCAGCGGCTGGCGCAAATCTTTAGGCGGGCTGTCCACCCAGCTGGTGATTACTGACAAGACACACGGGTATCCATAGAGTTTTAAAAGCGGAAAAACAAATTCATAAAAAGAAAGATAGGCATCGTCAAAGGTCAATAACACCGGTTTATCCGGCAAACTGCCGAGTTTCTTATCCGCCTTAATCACCTCATCCAAGCTGACAAAGTGATAACCGTGGGTGCGCAGGTATTCTATTTGCTGCACGAAGGCAGCACGGTCCACGCCAAAGGTATCGAGGTCCACGGCCTTGGGGACATCGTGATAGCACAGGACCAAAAGCCCCTTAAGCGGGTCTTGCTCTTGTGCCCAAGCCAGAGCGCCGCTTAACAATACGAATGCTGCCAACAATATGATTTTAATTCTGCGCATATCAAAAATTTTTCTTCAAAGTAAGATAGATATTCCACGCCTCCGTGGCCTCGGCATCATAATAACGCTGGGAGAAGATGGTCCCGACGAGAAATCCCAGCGTGTCGGAAAATCTCCAGTCCTGCTCATAGCGCGCGTACCAGACGTCCTTTGCGCCGAATTTATTTTGCCACTGTTTTCCCGGTGCGACAAAGAACCGCTCCACCACCGCCCTCTCGTAGCGCCGAAACCAAGTATGCTCGACCATCGGCACTATATATAAGGAATAGACCGCACCCGGGCTGTAATAGTCAACCTCGGTCTCGGAATAATGTCCGGCATAACCTTCAAGCGCAAGCCGCGTCTTCCAATACGCTGCGGTGGTCAGGGCCTTATCAAGGCGCAGATTAAAGGCGCGGTATTCATTTCCGTCGGAAAACTTAAACAGGGAACCCGCCAACTCGCTTTCAAAACTTTCGCTTTGCCGAAAGCGCACCACAAAACCCCGTTCGGTCGCGTCAATCCCCGTGACCCGCGCGCGCAACGGCACATCCAGACTGTAAGAATCATATAACGCGGTGAAGGAAAGATAATCATTAGGATTAAAGGTAAACTGGCTGGCATATCCGAAGTTGCTGCCGTTATCATCCAGGGAAACCGACCCCCGATACCACCAATCGCGGTTTAAACGCCAATCCAATCCCACAATGCCCCGGCGGGTATTGTCCTCAAAGGAATCTTCCTTAAGACTCCGCCACACATATTCGGCGAACAATTTCCTAAATGGCAGAAGCGGATGCTCATAGCGCGCTGACCATTCCACTCCGGAAACTCCGGGGTCCTCGGCGATGTAACTGCTATTCAGGGTGAAGCTGCGCATATCGGCTACGGCAAAATCGCGGTTCAGACGCTGAACATGGAGGTTACGGGGATATTTTTCCAAAAGCTCTTTGGCTAAGCGCCGCGCTGCCTCGCCTTGATCGTTTTCATTTAAGGAATAAGCATAACCGATTTGCCCG
>JBMONJ010000143.1:0-6201 GCA_049324655.1 Candidatus Omnitrophota bacterium
TTGTTTGCATCAAACAGGTTCCCGAAACCACGCAAGTCCAAATTGACCCCAAGACCAACACTTTGATTCGCGAAGGGGTCAAGTCAATTATCAATCCCTTTGATATGTATGCTATTGAAGAAGGGATTCGTTTAAAAGAGCAATGCGGCGGCAAAGTCACTATAATAACTATGGGGCCGCCGCAAGCTGAGTCTGCTTTGCGCGAGGCAATTGCCTTGGGCGCTGACGAGGGAATTCTGGTTTCTGACCGCGCCTTTGCTGGCTCGGATACTTGGGCTACCAGTTTTACCTTGGCTGCGGCAATCAAAAAGCACGGCAAATTTGATCTGATTATTTGCGGCAAGCAGGCCTCGGACGGCGACACGGCTCAGGTCGGCCCGGGGATTTCCGTGCATTTAAATATTCCGCAAGTGACTTTTGTCAAAAAGGTCGAAGAAATAAAAGATAATTTGGCCAAGGTCGAGCGCCTGACCGAAGAGGGATTTGATATTATAGAAACTCCGCTGCCGGCATTATTGACAGTGGTTAAAGAGATAAATACCCCGCGCCTGCCGTCTTTAAAGGGAATGATGCGTTCCAAGTCCGCGCAGATTATTAAGTGGAGCAATAAAGACTTGGGTATTGACCCGCAGAACTTAGGTTTGTTAGGTTCGCCCACGCAGGTGGTGAAGATTTTCACACCGCCGCAGCGGTCGGCCGGACAAATGCTCTCCGGCGAGCCAGCAGAGATGGCGGAAAAATTAGTCGAGGCAATCAAAAAAGAAGTTTAATCGCTGCAATCATTTCCTACGGAAAGAATAAATAAACTGCGCAGCATAAGAGGGCAGGCTGAAAAGAACAGTTATCCCGACGGCAAAAATGGTTGCGCGCAGGCTAGAGTGGGCGAGCGCGCTAATCAGATTATATTCAAAGTTGTGTCCCCATATGAGTCCGATTATCCTGCCAATAAAAATCGTCTTCCAGAAATCCCGGCTTAAACCGTTTATCCCAAAGGCAAACAAAAATAGCGGCACCAGACTTACTGCCTCGATAATATTGGTAAAATAATAAAAGACCAGCCTGAGCCACTGCTCGCGGTCAAGAAAAAGCAATAACTGATAATAATTGTAAATCGGCAGGTCTTCGTTGAGGCTAAAGTAAGTGTTTGCCGCAACGCTTAAGGCGAAGATTATGGCGTAAATTTTCCAGCGCAACCGCATATCACCACTCCTTTTTAAGTTATCTTATCATAAATTTGATTTCCCCGCTTGCAAAATTTGGTGATTATAGTAGAATAAATTTCAATGAGCGAAGATTTTTATCTTAGGGTTAACCGCATATGCGCTCAAGACGCGCGGTATCCCAGCGACGCCTATGAGTTCGTAATGCAGGCCCTGTTCTTTACCCAGAAGCGCCTGAAGCGTCCGGGCCACATCAGTGCCCAAGAACTTTTAGACGGCGTTAAGGAATACGCCATTGACCAGTTCGGCCCGATGTCCCACGCCGTCTTGGAGCATTGGGGCATAACCGCCACCGAGGACTTGGGCAACATTGTTTTCAATATGGTGGAAAACGGCCTTTTAAAGAAAACGGAGGACGACAAACTCGAGGATTTTAAAGGCGCTTATGATTTAAAGCAGGAGTTTGTGCAGGGTTACCGCCGGTATCTCGAGAAACAGATTGAGGGCAACAACCTTTTGTAAAGGAGGTGCGGAATGGGTTGCGGTTGCGGCGTCAGAAAAAAGAAGAAGTCTAAGAAAAAACAGAAATAGCCGGATGAAAAGGAAGATTATTAAAATCGACGAAGATAAATGCAATGGCTGCGGTCTGTGTATCCCTAATTGTCCGGAAGGCGCGCTGCAAATAATCGACGGTAAGGCGCGGCTGGTAAGCGATTTATACTGCGATGGTTTGGGCGCCTGTCTTGGTCATTGTCCGCAAGGGGCGATTACCGTCGAGGAGCGCGAGGCCGGGGTGTATGACGAGAAGCGGGTGATGGAAAACATTGTCCGGCAGGGAAAGAACACTATTAAGGCGCACCTTAAGCACCTCAAAGACCACGGACAAACCCAATATCTTAATCAGGCCTTAGAGTTCTTTAAAGAAAAAAATATACCTTATCCCTAATATGTACCGGCTCACGCGGCTGAAGAAAGAATATATTTTAGAGTGGGTAATCCTCTTAGTGGCCGTGGAGTTTCTGATATTCATCCTCCCGCGCTATCAGGCCTTGTTTCTTGTCTTGGTTGCCGCGGGTTTTTTTGCCGCCTTTTTGCTGCGGATTTTTCAGGCTTATCCGGGAAGACGGGAACCTTTGGTTTTGGATATTGCCTCCTGCTCTCTGGCGCTTCTTTTGTGCGCCATTGCCACCGCGCTTAAGCCGCACAACAGCCTGATTCTGATATTCTTGCCGGTCATTGCGGTGCCCCACATTCTGTACATCGTAAATACACATAGATTCTAAAACCCTTTTGATGAAAAGGCCAAGCGAAATTCCCATTCAATACCTAAAGGGGGTTGGGCCGCGTAGAAAGAGTATTTTTTCCCGCCTTAATATAGCTACCGTCGAAGACCTGCTCTATTTCTTTCCCCGGCGCTACGAGGACCGCTCGCAATTTGTCGCCATCGCCGGCTTAAAGCCCGGCGTAGCGCAGACTATTAAAGGTAAGGTATTGGCTGCCAGTTTACGCCGCTCTTTACAGCGGGGGATCTTTCTCTTTCAGGCAGTCATCGCAGACTCAAGCGGGAAGATGGAGTGTCTGTGGTTTCATCAGCCTTATCTAAAGGAATATCTTAAGCCCAATACCAATTTAGTGATTTACGGCGAGCCGCAGCAACACGGCAACCACTGGCAAATGATTAATCCGGAATATGAAATCCTTGACGGGGAAAATGACCAGGACAACCTTAATGTCGGCCGCATTGTGCCCATTTATCCGCTGACCGAAGGTTTGACACAGCGGCAATTGCGCCGCCTCATTAAAAGCGCCTTAGATGAGTTTATAACCGGAGTGGCTGACATCCTGCCGTTTGATATCCGTTCCCACAGAAAATTGGTGAATTTGGCGCAGGCGCTTTTAAACATCCATTTCCCAAATTCCTTTGCCGGGCAGCAGGCTGCGTATCTGCGCCTGGCTTTTGAAGAATTTTTTCTCGCTCAAACTCCGGTCCTGCTGCGTAAACAAAGGATTAAAGCAGCCGAGGGTATTGCCCATAATCCCGACGAGGATTTTTTAAAGGAGGTTATGGCAATTTTGCCATTTAAACTTACCCACAGTCAAGAGAAGGTCTTGGAAGAAATAAAAATGGATATGGCCAGTTCCCGGCCAATGCACCGGCTGTTACAGGGAGATGTGGGTTCGGGTAAGACCATCGTTGCTTTTTTGGCCAGCCTGATGGCGATTCATTCCGGTTCGCAAGCGGCTTTAATGGTTCCGACGGAGATTTTGGCGCGCCAGCATTTCGCAAACGCGCAAGAGCTGGTTAAAAAGGTAAGCGGCGACAGGATAAAAGTCGCGGTCTTAACCAGCGGAATTGCCAAGGCAGAAAAAGAAAAACTTTATCGCCAGATAGAAAAAGGAGAAGTGAATTGGATAATTGGCACTCATGCCTTGCTGGAAGAGGGGTTGCGGTTTAGCCGTTTGGGATTAGCGGTGATTGATGAGCAGCATAAGTTTGGCGTAAGCCAGCGCCAGATTCTGCCGGCTAAAGGCAAGTATCCGGATTTGTTAATTATGACGGCAACACCCATTCCGCGCACGCTTTCCCTGACCCTTTACGGAGATTTGGATATTTCGCTGATTGAGGAAGGGCCTGCCGGCCGACCGCCGGTTGTCACTCAAGTTTTCGACGAGAAAGCGCGGGAGAAGGTTTACAGTTTATTGCGCGAAAAAATCCTTCAGGGCCGGCCCGCCTGCCGTCGAGGCCGGCAGGCCTATATCATTTACCCCATCATCGAAGAATCGGAAATGTTAGATTTGCGGGCCGCGGAAAAGATGTATGCCCAGCTTAAAAAAAAGGAATTTGCCGGCCTGCGCTTAGGGCTGGTGCACGGCCGGCTGAAACCGGCTCTGGTGGAAAAGACCATTAATAGGTTTCGCGACGGAAATATTGATATTCTGGTAGCCACGACCATTTTGGAAGTAGGTATGGATATTCCCAATGCCGCGTGTATGATTATTGAGCATTGCGAGCGTTTTGGTTTGGCCCAGCTGCATCAGTTGCGCGGCAGAATCGGCCGGGGAGCTGAGCAGTCTTTCTGTTTTTTAATTGCCGGGCCAAAAAATGCCGAGGCAGAGCAAAGGATAAAGGCGATTGCCCAAACCAATGACGGGTTTAAAATTGCCGAGGAGGATTTACGAATTCGCGGGCCCGGAGAATTTTTTGGCAAAAGGCAGCATGGTTTAAGCGCGTTAAGGATTGCCAATCCCTTAACCCAAATGCATATTTTAAAAGCCGCGCGCGAAGAGGCCGCGCGTTTAATTAAGGAAGACCCCGGGTTTGCCCTGCGCCAGAACCGCTTGATTCGGGATTATCTGGCGCGCCGTTTTCCGGATTACGCCCGGGTCGTGTTAGGTGGGTAATATGAAAATAATCGCCGGGAAATACAAAGGCCGGCCGTTCAAAATGCCCAAGGGCATCCGTCCCACGCAGGATGTGCATCGCAAGGCCTTGTTTGATATTTTAAAAGATGTAATAGTTGGGGCGAGGTTTTTGGATTTATTTGCCGGCAGTGGCGCAGTGGGTTTAGAGGCGTATTCCCGCGCCGCTGCCCAAGTCATCTTAGTAGAAAATAATCCGCAGTGTTTAAAGGTGATTCGGGAGAATCTTAAGGGTTTAGGGATTGGGGAGAGGTCGGTTAAGGTCTTGGCCGCAGATTCTCTTTCCGCCATCCACTTCCTTCACCGGCAAGGCCAAGTCTTTGATATTATTTTTCTCGACCCGCCGTATCTTACCAATGCGCTGGCGAAAAAAACCTTGCAAACCCTTTCCCGCTGTGATATATTATCGCCCGTTGGTTTTCTGATTTGCCAGCATTCCAAACAGGAAGTTCTGCCGGAAGGCGAAGGAAATCTGACTCGCTTTCGGCAAAAAAAAGACGGTGATACCGTCTTTTCATTCTTTCGGAGACTATAGATTTGTGTGAGCGAGCCATCTACCCCGGCAGTTTTGACCCCGTTACTTTTGGCCACCTTGATCTGATTAAGCGGGCGCTTTCGATGTTCAGCGAAGTAACCGTGGCCGTTGCCCACAACCCCAATAAAAATCCCCTGTTTAGCGTTAAAGAGCGGGTAGCCATGCTAAAGCAAGCGACCCAAGGATGGGAAGGGGTCACCATCGAAGATTTTGACGGCTTGGTGGTGGATTATGCCCGGCGCAAAAAAATTCATGTGATTATCCGCGGCATCCGGATGATTTCCGACTTTGAATACGAATTCCAAATGGCCTTAACCAACCGCCGCTTGGCCGAAGAAATTGAGACTTTGTTTCTAATGCCTTCAGAGCAATTTTCTTTTCTTTCCTCCCGGCTGTTAAAAGAAGCGGCTTCCTTGGGCGCGGATTTATCTTCCTTTGTGCCGGCCTATGTTGAAAAGTCTCTTAAGGAGCGTTTGAAAAACCCGAAATGAAAATAAACCTTAATCAAATCCCGGAGAAAGGCCTTGAGGTCGTCGAGGATTTTGATTCCTTTGCCCTTGACCTCAATACCGAAGAGCTTACCTTTACCACTCCAGTGCGCATCCGCGCTGAGGTGCACAAGATTCTGAATGCCGTCTCCGTCGAAGTCGAGGCCGAGGCCAAGGCCGCTTTGGTCTGCGGCCGCTGTCTTGAGGAATATCCCTGCGAATATAAGGAAGAGTTTCGCTTGGATTATTCAGTAAAACCCGACGAGCATTATCTATATTTGGACGATGACCTGCGCCAGGAAATCATCTTAAGCTATCCAATAAAGCTTTTATGCAAAGACACCTGTAAAGGCCTTTGTCCCAAGTGCGGGAAGAATTTGAATAAAGGAAATTGTAACTGTAAATAACACTCCGCGCTTAGCGGAATGGCGCGGGTGTTGTCTTAACTGACAAGGAGTTAATATGGCACTGCCAAAGAGACGACATTCCAAACAACGCGGCAGAAAACGCCGCACCTTCTGGAAACTAACCGAGAAAACTTTAGGGGTTTGCTCGCATTGCAAAGCGCCTAAGCCCAGCCACGCGGTTTGCCCGGTCT
>JBMONJ010000144.1:0-6149 GCA_049324655.1 Candidatus Omnitrophota bacterium
GCAGCGCTCGTGGAATTCGAAATAATGCCGGCTGCCGGCAAGCTTCTCCTTTATCCGCTTTGGCGTGACCGGGGTGGCAATAAGTTGCGAGCGGCTGTGTTTTATCCGGCCTCCGCCCGCGCTCCAGCCGGAGTTCTTAAAAGCCAAGACATATTTGAAGCGGTGATCTCTTTCCAAATCCGTGATACGGGAAATGTAAGTATTAATGATCTTCTCGATTTGGCCAACCTCAAGATCAGCCAAGTCGGCGATATGCTTGGGAGTCTCCACCACTACCTCGTGAGCGCCGATACCATTCATAATGTCATAGATATTCTTGCCGCGGCGATCAAGATTACCTTCGATCTTTAACAGCGGTTTGATACTGGGCACCACCCGCACTTCCCAGCCCGGACCATTGGGACGCGAACCGCCCCTTATCGCGGTAATCTCCGGCGTAGTCATATTCTCGTGGCCTTCGCAGAAAGGACAGGTGCCTTCTTCCGGCGCATCCTCAACGGGACGAAAATCATCCGGTCGTTTGGCGCGCTCGGTGGCGATAATGACCCATCTTCCGATAATGGGGTCTTTTCTAAGTTCAGGCATGATTTATTGCGACCACTGAGAAATTCTTAACGCTAATTACCACGAATTGAAAGCGCTAATGTCCGCTAATAATTCGCGGTAATTAGTGTTCAAAATTAGTGGTCATTAGCGTCAGGTTTTTTTGATGTTGCTAAAGTCGAAAAATTATAGCATAACCGGTACTATATGCAAGCTTTTTCAAAAAACGCTGAATAGGGTATCGGGCAATCTGGATGTCCTGATAGCCGAATTTCCTGGTCCTCGGTAACCTGATTACCGGATAACCTTATAGATACGCACGCGGGAGTTACTGAACACCATCTCAAATAAATCCGGATGCGCAGCTGCCCATTGGTCCTCAACGGGAAATTGCTCCGAGTCATCTGACTCGTTATTCTCGGCAAACGGCAGGGCGATGAATAACCAGTTTATTCTCTCACGTTTTAAATTCTGCTGCCAGGCGGCAAAATCCTTTTCCCGGCGATACAATCCATCCGGGTAATAATGCGGCAAGGACCCACCCTTATTTATGGAAACATATCGGACATCATTTTTTATCTGGAAACCAAAAAGCGGATAAAACGCCCCGTGGCCCGTATAGGCTATCCTACCGCCTCTTCCCGTATGCTCATCAAGCCAGAGCCAAGCCTTCCCCAGATCACGCTGAAAGGATTCCTTCCCTTTAAATATAAGCGGATAGCGGCGGAATTCCTCTTTATCGTATTTATAGTTGAGTATCGCCAGCGCTGCGATTACCAATAAAATCCCGGGCACCAATATCTTCTTAAACCTAAGCTTGTCTCTAAAGAGCCAAAGGCAGACAAACAGAATAATCGAACCCCACGCCGAAACTGCCAGCTCGGCGCCATTGGCCAGCGCACCGGCGGAAAATAATAAAGACAGCGTTCCGCAAGGCGGCAGGTATTCATCCTTCCATTTGAAATTCTGTAGGAAAATTATTCCGGTGATCAACCCGACCGACAAATAGGCGTGGAGATAACGCGACCAATAAGCCTTAATGACATACAAATAAAATATGAACATAATGAGCGGCGCTAAGAACAACAGCTCAAGTTCGAATGAACGCTGCCCCCCCTTGCGTCGGAGAAACGGAAAGGCCAGCGGAGCGACTAAGGTAGCCGGCAAAATTATCGTCAGAAACTGCAGGCCCAGCCCTTCGTTCAACAATAAGCGCTTAAAGCCCATTGCCTGCCAAGTCTGGAACAATTGGCTGAAGGAATCCTTGTCAATAAAACCCGGGAAAACCGGTTGGCCAAGAAAGGTAATCTTCACCGGATAAAATGGATTTCCGGTCAAGATAAAAGTCTTGATATAGGTGTAGCTGCCGAAAATAAAGGCAAGTCCTAAAATGAAGAGCGCGATAACCGCAGAATGTTTGCCGGAATACCGCAAATAGTACAGCGCCAGCGGCATCAGGGCAAAGAGCCAATAAAGATTCAATACCTTTGTCCCAACCAGCATCCCCGCGGTGATACCTAAGAAGGCCGCGTTTCTGAAGGTAGGCTTTTTGCCAAAAATAATCAGATAGTTTAGGAAGACCAATAAGAGCACCGCACACATCACATCATTCTGTGAAGCTGTGCGCAGCTGCTTAAAGATATTGGGTATGAGTACCCACAAAAAAGCCGCGAATAAAGCCTCTTCCCGCTTGACCGCGAACTTACGCAAAATCGAAAAGATCGCGATTATCCCGATAAAGTAAAAAGGCGCTTCCCCTAAATCAGCGAGCATGGCGTTATGTAAAGGCGCCATCAACCAAAAGAACCACAACTCGGCGCCAATAGGATAATAGGTCAAGGCGGTCAATTCTGCCGAAGTCGGTATCGAGCCGAAAATTACGATAGGATTATCTAACTTCCCGCTTCTCAGCCATGCCGCGGGAAAACTAAGATGGTATTGATGACTGTCCAGACAAAAGGACGGATTAATGAGATTAACCCAAGCCTTAACCAAAAAGAATACACTGAATATTGACAGGGCTAAAACCAGTTGCTTGTCCGTGAAGATAAAACTCAAATCCGTTTCGGAGAATTTGGGGTAATTTATCTTTCCGCGGCAAAAAAGTATGGCGCCAACGGCAATGAAGGAATGGACAATGATTAGATTCTTTAGAAAAAGCTGTCCTGATATTCCTAAGCCAAACTCAACTATCCAGACCTGCGCAAAGAAAATAATAAACCAAGCAATCAGAAAATCTGCCTTGGAATATTCCTTGGAGAGCTTTGCGGTGAGAAGAAAAGCGCTCAGCGCGACTGACAGGTTAAGCCATAAAAAGGCAATCATTTTTGTTTTTGCTTAAGGCGCAGGGAGACTAATTGCCATAAAAATATCAGGGGAGTAAACGGACTCACATGGGAATGCCCGCCGAGACGTTTCAAGTGTTTTACATCCACTTCGACCATGCGTAACCCGAGGCGTCTTACCTCTAAGAGTATTTCCACATTAAACACCCAATTGGTCACGGGAATGCGCATCCTTGCAAAAACCTGCCGCTGCATAATCACCGGATAACCGTTGATATCGGTTACATGCACGCTGAATAACAGGCTGACCAGGAGATGATAGCCATAAGAAAGCGCCTTTCTCCATAATCCGTCTTGACGGCCGATCCTTTTGGCCTTGCAAAAATCAAGCCCGGCTTGACGGGCAATATCGAAAACTGCGACAACATCTTCAGGGGCAATCTCTCCGTCGCCGCAGGTAAAACCAATCCATTTACCATCGGCCCGGGATAGACCAGTTAAAACCGCGCCGGCGTAACCGACATTTTTTTCCGTAGCGATAATTTTTAGACGGCGGTCAACTTGCGCTAAATCGCGCAGTAGCGCACTTGTGTTATCGGTAGAGCCGTTTTCCACTAACAAAAACTCAATCTCGGATACCCCCGCAGCATCAAAGGCAGCAACCAACTCGCGAATCGCCCTCTTGGCGCATTCTTCTTCGTTGTAAAAAGGGATTACCAGTGATAAGGATGGTGTCATTTGAGAATATCTCCAGCCATGACGCGGTGGCCGCAGGCAAAGGCCCAAGCCGACATCTGTTTGGAGGATTCCAATTGGACTTCTTCTATTTTCAATAAACCCTTTCCGGTTTCAACAATAATGCCCTCGCGGGAGACCTCGACGATTACTCCGGGTGAGGCCTTTAAATCCAAGTCTGGGGAGATTTCGGCTTTTAAAATTTTCAGGGTTTTGTCTTTGTATTGGGTGTGGGCGCCCGGCCACGGCTGAAGGCCTCTTATCTTATCGGTGATTTGCCGGGCGCCCTGTTTCCAATCAATAATCCCGTTGGACTTTTTTAATTTTGGCGCCAGAGTAGCCGCAGAATCCTTCTGCGCCATAAGCGAAAGCTCTTTTCCGCTTTGCATTTCATCTATAACCTTAACCAAGAGTTCTGCTCCCAATATTGATAATCTCTCGCGCAAGGTAATGGCTGAATCTTCGGCAAGAATCTTGGTAGCCTTTTGTGCAATTATCTCCCCCTCATCCATCTGCTCATTCATTTTCATTATGGTAACACCGGTATCTTCTTCACCATTAATAATCGCCCAGTTTATGGGCGCAGCCCCCCGGTATTTAGGTAAAAGCGAGGCATGGACATTAATGGCCATTAAACGGGGAAGCGCTAGAATCTTAGCGCTGAGTATCTTTCCATAAGCCACCGCTACCAATAAATCCGGATTAAGTCCCTCCAGTCTTTCTATAAAATTGACATCGCTTAATTTCTCTGGCTGCTGTGCGGGAATTCTAAGCTTAAGCGCAGCAGCTTTTATCGCGCAGAATCCTAACTTAAGATGGCGTCCCTTCTGTTTATCCGGCTGGGTCACTACGGAAGATACGCAAAAGCCGGCGCGCACCAAGGCCTCAAGGGAGGGCACCGCAAAGATGTCACTGCCGAAGAAGATTATTCTCATACTCTTAAATGTTACGCCTCAGATAGCTGCTTCACGCTGCAGGCTACATGCTACAAGCTAAATTTAGCATGCCGCATGCAACGTGTAGCGTGCAGCAAACAGTTTTATCACCATTACACATCCACATCTATCCCGATTATTATACCCGATTTCTTTCCTTTAGCATGCAAGGATTTACGGATAATTCCGTTTATCTTTTTTACATCTTTTCCTTTAAGCAGAATGAGCGAACGGAAATTGCCCCGCAATTTTGCCGGCATATCCGGCTGTGGAGGAAAGACCTCTACGGATTTAGGGCATCTATCCAGAAGCTCTTTGAATAAGTCTTCCCCGCTTTCCCTTACCCTCGCCTCGGATTTTCCTCTTATCTGCACGGCGAGAAAATGTTTAAAAGGCGGAAAGCCCAAGGCGCGTCGCAGTTTCATTTCCTGCTTATAAAACTTGGCGAAATCATTCTTTAACGCTAACTTAAGCGTATAATGCTCTTCGTTATGGGATTGCAGAATTATCTGTTCCTTTGTCAAGGCCATCAAGCGCGTAAGTAAGGCAAAGGTTTTTTCTGCAGCGCGAAAATCCAGACGGTTAAGTAGGCTGTCCACCTGCAGCACCACAACGCAATCGCCGGTAGGCGGCGCGGGCCGGCTTAAGATTACTTGAGTCGTAATAAGAATATTAAAATCTTCGGCCGGCGCCGCCTTGCCGCTTTCCCAGCGAATAATCCTAGCCTGCGGGAACAACCGGTGAGCTTCGCTTTCCAATTTCTCCGCGCCGGCGCCCGAGTAACGCAGATAATCGCGTTTACACTGCGGGCAAAGCTCGACGGGCTCGGCGCTGAAACTGCAATACCGGCAGACCAGCTTATGTTTATCGTAATGGAAAGTTAAGTTGATGTCACAGCGCGGACACCTTTGGCTAAAGCCGCAGCTGGGGCAGCGCGCTGCGGTACTGAACCCTTTACGGTTTATGAATAAAATCACCCGCTTATTCTGGATAAGCCAGCGGCTGATAATTTCTTGCAAAGGAGCGCTTAATAGCAACCGGTGGTAGCGACGCCGGTATTCGGCTGGATTGATAACCTGTGTCTTAGGTAAGCTGCGCTGCGTCGGGATGAACTCGAGGGAAAATTTTTGTGTCTTGCTTAACGCTACGGCCTCCAGCGAAGGCGTACGGCTTGTAAGCATTAATTCACAGCCCTGAATCTTCGAGCGCATCAGGGCTACCTCTCGCGCATGGTAAAACGGCCCCTGCTCCTGCTTATAAAGGGAATTATCCTCTTCTTCTACAATTAAGAGGCCCGGATTCGGCAAAGGCGCGAAAACCGCTGACCTCACGCCAATAACCATTTGCGCCTCGCCATTTTTTATCATTTCCCACACTTTAAATTGTTGCTTGGCTGTGGAAGAAGCATCCCATACGGCGATTGAAGAGGAAAAACGCTGTCGCAACTGTCCCAGGCGATAATGCAGGTATTGTTTCTGGGGCACCAGATATAAAATCTGCTGCCTCAAGGAAAGTTTATCCTCTATCCGCCGGCAGAGCGCTTCCCAATAACGCGGCTCATCCTGATAATGAATGAGGCAGCCGGAAAGCTTTTCCCGCGGCCTAACGGACGAGGTCGTTGCAAAAAGGTTGGCGGGCCTGCCCATCCTTA
>JBMONJ010000145.1:0-6054 GCA_049324655.1 Candidatus Omnitrophota bacterium
GCATCCAGCATCTGGCATCGCAGCTCAATCTTCTTCCCCCTTAGGTCTTCTCAAGGAGTTTGCCTCCTCGCCGGCGACCAATAGAATGATCTCGTGCGTATTGGCTTCTATGGTTTGCTCGGCAACCTTTTACCTTTTGGCTTACTGGGTCCTTGGCAGTATCAGCTACATCGACTCATTTTTAGCCTCTCCATCTGGCATAATACTTCGGTCTGTAGTAAGCATGGCTATAGGAGTAAGTGCTTCACTCATGTTAAGTGAGAAGATATTGAAAATATTTACGAATGTCATTAGACCACCTGTGGTCGTGCGGAACTTTGCAGAAGCGAGTCTGAGTGAACTATTGAATGGAAAGACAGTCATTTGGAACAATTCCAAGGGAGAAAAAGTTGTGGTGATTCTGCGGTGTGTTGGCAATTATATCGACGTGTTGTTGGAAAGCATGGGGGAGGTAAGTTTTAGTGGAAGTGAACGGGACTTCTCCCCTCCTGCGATCGGCTGGGTTACAATGATGATGATTGAGTTTGACAGCAAAATATATCTTTATCTTCCTGAAATTCAATCTGTTGGGGAGTTCAGTGATAATCTTAAACGGATGTGTAAGGGTGTTATCAGTCCCCGCAGGCTATGGGAGCGCATACCGTCTGATATATTTCCTAATGTCGAGATGGTTCCCGGACATTGTTTTGGCTGGAGACTAAATGTCCTTCTTGCGATAGAAAATGTTTGCCGCCAGTTTGGCATAGATTTTATTTTCCTTGACACTTTTGAAAATCATGCCTTTGCCGAGGTGCGGTTTAGAAAGGGTATCTATTCCGAGTCACCAGAGATTAGCGCTGCTTTAAGAAGAAGCTATGCTCGCCCCAATAGCACTTATGCCAGAGGAAGATTGCCTTCGCAAGTGGTCAAATCTTTTGCGCGAGTAGCTCGGAGGAACGTAGCGAAGAAGTACCGGTTTTGGATTAAACGAGTGAGCCCCGCCTCCTCGCCCCTCGTCCTGAGCGGAGTCCTGAGCTTGCCGAAGGACGAAGTCGAAGGACTCGGGACTTCGTCGGCCGCGGCGGCTGAAAGCCGACGGACCTCCGCGCCCGCTGCGTTTAGCTCCTTAGCTCGTGAGCTCCTAAGCTCCTCAGCCGTTCGCTCAAGAGCTTACGGGCTTAGCAGCTTAGCAGCTAAAGGGGCCTCCTCGCCGGCGGGAAGCAAAAAAGTAAGCGGAACTTCACAAGAAATCCCGCTTATGCAATACTCCACCGGCCCGACAGCTATGTCTAATGCGTATGACGGTGTTTCAGACGGTATTGCTCAACCCCAAACCACACTAACACAACCACCATTACTGCGCTTAAAGTTATCAGGGCAGTCATCTCAATTCTCCTTAGAAGATTTATCCGGGGGGCAGACTATAACTCCTACGGTTATCGAAAGCAACATTGCCAAAATAAAGGCTGCTTTCCAAGGCGCGGTAGCTTTCATAAACGCCTCGGAAACAAATAGGGCGATTATCAGCGCTTGGAATAAATTTATAGCCGCTCTTGATATTAACGCCCGGCGGCTATCAGTCCAGAAGGCAATCTCTTTCATCAAAAATAAGTTAACACAATCTAACGGCAGTGTCAACAGCTATCTCTGTTCAGCCGTCTTCTCGCCCGCCTCGGCCAAAGGCCGAGTCGAGACGATGGCTCGCCCTTCGGCCGAGGCCTCGACTTCCGAAGGAAGGCGGGCGGCCTCGCCGGCAGGAAAAGATCGCATCATTAGACGCATTGGAGAATTTTTTGGGAAAGATTTTATTACCGGGCAGGATTATTTTGAGATGGGCGGATTGAATAGTGAAAATCATTTTAAGCCCCCTACTAACCAAAAACTTTTCTCCCTCATTGATGGCCTTCAATTGAGGAATCTTAAGGTAGATATTATGCCAACTGAGTGGCGGGCCGCCAGAATCTACCAAACGACCCGCGGGAAATGTGCAGAGCCTGATTTGGAATTTTTAATCTTCCACATACTTTATGAATTGGAGACCAACTTAATTAAAATAAGAGAGTACCGGTGGCAATCTTATTTTGATACTAATGGTTTTTACTTCTTGGGTTTTAAGAAAATTATTGAATCTGACAGAAAGGGCATAAGTTTAGTCGCTATTGATGAGGGGGCGGGATTCAGCAATATCGAATTGATATTTGATCGCGACAAAGGATATGTTTGGGAGGGTAGCCACATTGCTTTAAGAACAATTAAAAATGTCCTTGTCGATGGCGGTTTTGGAGATATGGAGATAATTTCCCTTGGCAAGCGAGTTGTGTATTCTGCGCGGAGCCGCGGACCAGTGGTCACCCGCGTTAATGACAATGGTTTGACCGTAGTCGGATTCAGGGTATTTGATAAGAAGATATTCAGCGCCTCCTCGCCCGCCTCGGCCGAAGGCCGAGTCGAGGTGATGGCTCGCCCGCTTCGCGAGGCCTCCTCGCCGGCCGGCGCTGAGACTTTCAACGATGCCCTCTTCAGGGTATTGTTTTACCATCTTGCCGACATATCTTTTGATCCTTACAGCGATGATAGAGAACCGCCGCTTCTTTGTAAATTACAATCAATACTGAGCAGAAGGAGACCCTCTTTTGAAGCCAATGGCGGCATGTTTTGGTTCAATGGCAGAAGCTATAATATGGTCGATTTCGGAGAAAGACCCTTGGGGATTTCGTCAGGTGATGATACAAAACGGTATTTCAGAGTTTCTTATATAGGACCTTTAGTATTTGTCACTGTTGATAAAGATTTAAATGGAGATTTGTTAGGTGAATTATGGCAGGTATTGGCTAAAGAATTTCCCGGTGAATACCTTTCTAATCTGTCCAATGTTATTTTCACAGAACAAGCTTCTTATTGGCCTAGCAATGAATTGTCGACTTACTCCAAGCATTTGATTGTTGCTATGTTGAGATATCAAAAGCATATCCAAGGGAGGATTATTTTTATTTTTGGGGCAGGCAATGGGATTCTCGGCCAGGTTGCTTTGTCTTTAGGCGCCCGACAGGTTATTTTGCTCGATAAAAACAAGGAGGAATTACTAAAGGCGCTAGCTATTCTAAAAGCGCATGGATGGATAGAAGGCAGGCAGATTGGAGAGGGCCATTTCCTGATCTATAAGGTTGATTTTGAAAACTCGCGGGAAATGGCCGAGTTAAGCGAGAAGTTTGGTTTGCAATCAAAAAATCAAGGGGTTATTGTTATTAACGCCATAGGCCCTTGGGATGGAACGCATCAACAAATTGGGATCGAGGGGCTGGCGGGGCCTGTTGTTTCACGGCCCGAACCTAATATCTATGGCTGTGCCAATTCAGAAGTCAACAGATTATTTGCTTCAACCAATTGGAACTTGGCATTCGTGGGAGGCTATCATTGGCTGTGGCACAGAGACGATTTCGCCCGATGTATGGCAATGTTTAGTGGATACGATGTTTATTATGCGTCTGAACCCATCCAGCGGACTTTTCTTGTTGTCGCGCCAGCGAATGCTGTAGTTAAGCCTACCCATGCCTCCTCGCCCGCCTCGGCCAAAGGCCGAGTCGAGGCGATGGCTAGCCTTTCGGCCGAGGCCTCGACTTCCGAAGGAAGGCGGGCGGCCTCGCCGGCGGCATGCGGTGAAACTGAGGCGAAGGCAGGATTATTTGATGGCGCCGCGGATTTCCTTCAGAAAGATCTTGGCCATGTTAATGGCCTCTTGCGCGTCTTCTTTAGTGACGTGGACTTTCTCTTTGTAATCGGCATTCAGGCGAGCCTGACGCATCAAGGAAAGGATTCTGGCAGCGTTCATAGTGGGCCGGTTGTGTTCCTCGCAGAATCTGTGAAAAAGAATATCCACGCCTTTATGACTGGAGGGGTCTTCGTCGCGGGAGAGAAGAAAGGCTTTGGCCGCATAATAAATAGAGTAGTAGGCGCGGGAGACTACATCCCGATATTCGGCGTTCTTAAGGAGAATTTCGGCGACCCTGATTTTGTCGCGCGCCAGCCGCAACCGCAGCTTTACATATTGCCGCTTGCCTTTTTGTTTGTCCATACCACAATTCCGTCTTCCTTTACATGCTCTAATAGCGGCGACCACTCTTTAAAGAATTTCTCTTCCACAACAATAGGCGATATGTCCACCATATACTTGGCTATCGGCTTATGGGTTAGACTGGCAACTGCTTGGTTTACCCGCTTACCGTTCTTGCCGATGACTACCAAGACGTCCAAATCGGAATACCGGTTAGCGTCTCCCCGGGCTTTAGAACCAAATAAGATAATTCTGCGGATCCGCCGGGGAAATTCCTTAAGCAGCAATTTTTCAAAATCGAGTAAAGCCAGTTTTTCTTTCTCGGTAAGACCCTTTATATTCATAGCAATTATTCCTTTTGACGCAAGTATTATGGACTATAACATGAGGTTTTTTGTTAGTCAAGGCAATAGTGAGGCCGCCTCCTCGCCGGCAGATGGCGAAGAGGCCACGCGTCAGATAATTGCTATGATTGAAAAAGCTATGAAGACATTAGACTGCGGGGATTTAACCAATGCTTTATTAGCTGTAGAGCTCCTGCAGAAGCCAGAAGGCTCAGTTCCGGTAACCCCTGAATTAGTCGCCAGCCTTATAGCTGCTGTGCAATTTGTTGATTTTGACAAAAAAGCTTCCTTAAAGATATTAAATGCAAGGGAGACCTTCGTATCCGCTCTTATTAAAATTGGTAGCGATTCGCGTGAAGTTGAACAAACTTTAGCAAAACTTCTTACATATGATTCTATTGAGTATGTGCGAAGCGCAGCAGCTAGGGCATTGGCATATGGTTTAAGAATTCCTTTTTCGCCGGCAACAGTGGAGGCATTAAGAAAAGGTAGCAGCGATGCATATTCGTATATTACACTTCCTTGCCGGAATGCATTAGAAAGGCACGCAAAGAGTTCTTCGCCCGCTGCGTTTAGCTCCTTAGCTCCTAAGTTCCAAAGCTCATCAGCCGTTCGCTCAGGAGCTCAGCAGCTCAGCAGCTTAGCAGCTAAAGAGGCCTCCTCGCCGGCGCAGGATGAAAAGCAGACTCCTGCACACCAAAAGTTGTTTAGGCACTTAAAGCAACATAGGGCTGCGGTTCACTTGGCATTATTCGCCTTCTCAACGGTGGTGCTTAATGGTGAAGCCTATTTCGTCTATCCATTTGTCTGCGCAGTGGCCTCGGTTTTAGCCGGGAAGATTGTGGCGGATAACTTCTCCAAACAGGTAAAGGCCATTGATTTTGTTCTCGGACGCGTAGACGGGACTACAAGGGAAGATTTTTTGGATGATGCAGCTCAGAACTGGATTGAGATAACATTTAGAGATGGCAGAAGGTTCTTTTTGAGCTTCGCGGAAGAGATGTATTCGATGTGGTGGGCTCCTGAGGACATTAAAAAGCTTGCTGAGTCGGTTAGAATTCCCTCGCGAAACGGCCTTGAGGTTTTTCTCAAAGAAGTAATGAAACGAGATTTTGTCTGGAAAGATATCACAGAAAAATCAGTATATGAGGCGTTTCTAAGGAAAAAAGGGTATAAGGTTACCCGTCGCCGACCTTGGCAGACTTTTTATCAAAAGAAGGGGAAAAGGTATCAGAAGGCCATAGAGATATACGAACATATTAAAGATGACCCTCAAGTGGTTGAGAAGGCTTGGGGAAAAATCAAGTACCATATTGTAGTTTTAGGTGAAGAGTATGAGTGGGGGGCGAGTTGGGCTATTGTCTCCGAGTGGAATAAGCTCGCCAAAAAACTTCTGTCCGGTAAGTTGTTAGGCTTTGCAATCAGTAAGGATTATAAGAGGTTAAAAGAGAAATGGGAGTTGCGAGATGAAGCAGAAAAAAAAGAAAGGAGACGAATAAAAGACCCTTGGGAAGCGTTCTTTTCCGGCCAGCCCTCCTCGCCGGCCGTCCGCCTTCGGCGGGACGTCGAGGTCTCTCGACCCGCCGCAAACGGCGAGACTGTGGCGGCTCGGCAAATCAAACAAAGTGCTCAAGCTATCGTGGCGCGGTTTGAGGAGTTTCTCGCCCAATTAGAAGTCAG
>JBMONJ010000146.1:0-6020 GCA_049324655.1 Candidatus Omnitrophota bacterium
ATTATATATAATTTTATTGGGAGGCAGCTCAATTTATTATGTGGATTTAGGGACGCTGGATTTACACCAACAAACCAGAAATGCCATGGATTGGATGGTGAGGGAAATCCGGGAGGCCGGTGCTTCATCGGTAAGCATCACGGTTATCGACGCAAATAGTGACCGGATTACCTTTAACACACCCAATGAAACTGGCATTCAATATTATCGCAATGGAAACCAAGTTATCCGGGAATATCCCAGCGCAACCACACGGGTGGTGGGAAATAATATAAACCGGTTGAAGTTTACCCAAACCGGCAGCCTTTTACAAATTCAATTGCGGGCGGAAAAAACTGCGCTGAATAGGCCTTTATCGTTTTCTCTGACCGAACAAGTGAGGATGAGAAATGATTAAACGGATGAATAACCGAGGCTCGATATTATTAATTGCTTATATAGTTATCATCGTCTTAACCGTTTTGGGCGGCACCCTGATTATGCGCAGCATCGCCGAGAACCGGCTTGCCCTAAGATATTCCGGCTCCAATAAAGCCCTGTGGTTAGCCGAGGCCGGAGTGCAACAAGGCCTCTGGGAATTAAACAAAAATAATTGCGCGGGTTTCACGCAGTGCGGCACCCCGACCTATTGCACGGATTGCACCTGCTTAAATTCCAATAAATGTCTGGCTGGTACGCTGGGGACATTCGGCGATTATGATGTTACATTAAACAGCGCAAACACTACGATGTCCTCGCTCGGCTCTTTCCCCGGCAGAAGCGCTGCCAATCGCCTCCAGAGAGGCGTTGAAGTAAACATCGGAGTAAATATCGATCTCACTGACTATGCCGCATTTGTTGACGCTGCAATTTTTATGCTAACGGGTTCCCCGGTCATCGACAGCTATGATTCATCTGAAGGCCCTTATGGAGGAAGTAATATAAAACAAAATGCCGAGGTAGCCTCAAATGGTTTTATCGATTTGCCCGCATTTCCCCAGAATATCTGGTTGCAAGATAACAGCATGCTGAAAGGCAACTTGAGTCTCGGGGTAGGCGGAACAGTGGTCTTGGACGATGCTGCGCAAATTACCGGTACCATTACCTACAATCAGCCTCTCGTGGGGTTGCCGGCAGCGGAAGTTCCCGCAGAGCTGCAAAGTCTGTTCAGCGGCGGCAGCTATATGGTGGTGGGTGGTACCAGCACCCTGTCGGCAGGGGATTATAAATATTCTGAGCTCGTAGTCACGAATGGTGGAACATTAAATATAAATGGCGATGTAAGAATTTATCTTACCAATACCACCAATGCCTTATTGGTGGGAGCACTGGCAGGAGCCTCAAAAATAAATCTTTCCTCCGGCTCCAGTCTGACAATTTATAGTGAAGGAATAACGCATGTGAGAACCGGAGGCTCGATTAATGCGGCGAATGATAAAAATCCCGCAAAGTTTAATTTATATACCACGATTGAAACCCCCGGTGACCAGTTTGGCTTAGAGATTTCGGGGTCCTCTCAGGTCTACGGAATTATCCATGCCCCGCTGACCAGAGTCATCTTAGATTCGGGAAGTAATATCTACGGCTCGGTAATCGCCAAGAGTCTCTTGATTCAAGACAACAGCGGCCTCCACTACGACGAAGCATTGTGGGGGCCTTCGGGTAAACCGGTCTTCGGAGTTTTGTATCGCATAAATCGCTGGGAGGAGCTTCACATATAACCTAATGCTTCTAAAATCCGGTTATCTTCCCGCCAATTTTTCTCGGCGCTGACTTCAGTTTCCAAAACAACCTTTCCACGGGATAAAACGCCTCTGCCTCACAAAAAGCTCCCCTTTTGTGCTATACTTTTATTGAGAAGTATAATATAATCTTTGTTGAAAAAGGCAGACTGTTCGTAAGGATGGGACGCAAAGCCAAAGGGTCCGCCGCAACGACGGTGAGACAGCCGGCTGCCAACAAAGAAATTAATTCCAATTCTATCCCATCTTTGCGAGATGGGTTTTTTGTTGCAGGGCGCAAAAATGAAACTATCGAACCGGGGTATGAATTTGCTGGAGTTAATCATCACGGTAACGGTCTTGATAATTACCTTAAGCGGCATTATTCTGCTTTTTGTAACCGGTTCCCTGCTAAGCGAGTCCAGCCGCAACCTCACTATCGCCATCAGCCACGCGCAAATTGTAATGGAAGATATCGCGGACACGCCCTTCAGTCAGGTTAAGATCAAAATAAACCTCGGCTGGTGGGACCGCAGCGCACCCATCATCGGTTTTCCCGGCTTGCCGATATTGAATAATGAATCAATTGACACCCAACTAATAAGCGGAACCGACCTGCTGGATGTCAAGGTAATCGTCACCTGGCGCAATCGTAACGGCCGGCAGGCATCTACCAGCCTGGAAACTTTGTTTGGAGACCTATGAAAGGTTTTACCTTAGTTGAAGTTTTAATCACCATATTCATTTTCGGTTTTATCGTTGCCGGACTCTACGGCATACTCAATGTCGCAACCATAACCTATTATACTGACTTAGGTCTGTTGGATTTACACCAACAGGCGAGAAATGCCATCGTGCGTTTGGTAAGAGAAGTGCGTGAGGCCAATGCCTCATCGATCACCGTTACGGCGATTAATCCGCTGAGCGACCGGCTAACCTTTGACACGCCCAACAAAAGCGGAGTCCAATATTACCTTAGCGCAGACCAGATCATCCGCGAGTATCCGGCAGGGACTCAGAAAGTAATCGCCAACAATATAACCCGGTTCAAGTTCACCTGGAATTTTAACCCAGGCATTCCCGGCAGCAGCCGTATCTTAAGAATTGCGGTGCAGGCGGAAAAGGACGCCTTACGTCGGCACTTGTCATTACTCTTTGGCGAACAAGTGAGGATAAGAAATGAATAAACGGGGATCCATATTAGTCATTTCCTATAGTATAGTCTTCGTGCTGGCGATTTTGGGCGCGGCGCTTATCCTGCGGATTATGAATGAAAATCTGGTCTCCATCAGATACGCGGGCTCGGAAAAGGCCTTTTGGCTCGCCGAGGCTGGCGTGCACCGGGCGATGTGGGAATTAAATTACAATAACTGCGGGGGTTTTATCCAATGCGACAGCGACCCCCCGGTTTCTTGCACCGACTGCAGCTGCGCTAATGCCGATAAATGTCTGTCTGCAACGCTGGGAACTTCCGGCGATTATGATATCCGGATAAATATCGGCAATACGGCAGTCGTCTCTACCGGCGCTTTCCCGAATCGCACCAGCACCGGACGCTTTCAAAGAACCGTTCAGACGACCATAAGCCGGAATGTCACCTTCTCCAACTACGCCGCCTATCTCGACACCTTTATCCATATGGGTAACGGCTCAGTAATCGACAGTTATAATTCCGTGCTCGGCGACTACGGAGGCGGCAATATAGGGGATAACGCTGAAGTGGCCACCAATAACTACCCGGTTTATTATCCGGAGGAGCCTCCGACGGTTAATCTTAGTAACTGCACAATAAGGGGAAATCTCAGTATCGGTTCCGGCGGCGGTATTGTGAATATTGACGAAACTGCCCAGATTACCGGCGAGGTTACCTATAACAATCCTAATGTGCTTTTGCCGGAAATCACCGTCCCTTCGGATTTGCAAAGCCTGCCCAACGGCGGCGTCTACACAATTAACAACGAACAACAGAGCCTGGCAGCCGGAGACTATCAGTTTTCTTCCTTGCAGGTATTGAACGGCGGTGAATTGACTATAAACGGAGAGGTGCGGATTTACCTGACGGAATATAACCAATCTGCTCTGAAGGTGGAAGGCGGCGCGAGCCCGTCCCAAATAAATCTTGCCCCAGGCGCGAGTCTTACCATTTATGCGGAAGGCCGCTTTGAGCTGGAAAACGGCAAGATAAACGCCAGCACCAAAAATACCAAGAAGTTTTCTCTCTATACCAATGCCGGCAGCCGACCCAACCGACCCTACATGAGTGCAATGACTTACTATTCCGAACTATACGGAACGATCATTTCTCCTCAGGGAGAGATTTGGATTGCCTGGGCAAGTGATTTATATGGCTCTTTTGTCGGAGCCGCAGCCACCATTAATGATAACAATACCGGATTGCATTATGACGAGGCATTAAAGAGCACTCCGACCCCGGGAGCTCCCGATTACCTGATATATGACTGGGCCGAGCTCAATCAATAAACATACCCTAACTCCCGCAATACCTGCGGGTCATCGCGCCACTTCTTTTCACTGACTACTTGTGTCTCAAGAAAAACTTTGGTATTTAAAAGCCGCTCTATTTCCTCGCGCGCCAAGGAACCCGCTTGCTTTAATACCTCTGCGTGCCTGCCGATGACGATTTCTTTTTGTGATTCGCGCTCGACGATAATCTTGGCGCGGATATAGGTAAGTTTATTGGTGCGCGGCACGACCTCTTCTACCTTGACGGCAAGGGAAAAGGGCACCTCCTCGCGCATCAGATTAAGAAACTTTTCCCGGATTATCTCGGCAATTGCCAGATTCTGCGGGACATCAGTTGACATATCCACGGGATAAAGTGCCTCGCCTTGGGGTAAATGGCGAAAAATTTCATCTAACAGCGCGTCCAGATTTTTTCCGGTGAGCCCGGACAGCGGCACGCAGGTCAGACGGCCGGTAAGCTCTTGAACAGGTTTATTAAGCGCCTTTTCCCAAAGCTCTATATATTGGCTTAAAAATTTCCCGCCTAAATCAATTTTGTTCAATCCCAAGATTATTGGCTTATTTAATCTCTTCAGCCGCGCAACGATAAATTCCTCTTCCCGGCCCACCTGCCGCCGGGTATCGGCGAGATGAATTATCACCTCCGCCTCCTCGATAACCCCGGCGCTCGTGGCATTCATATACTTTCCCAGTTGGTCAGCCGCCAGATGCAGGCCCGGGGTATCAATGAAGATTATCTGTCCTCTCTTTTCGTTATAAATTCCACGGATCTTATTGCGCGTGGTCTGGGGCACGCTGGAGACAATGGCGACTTTTTTGCCCAAGATATTATTTACCAGCGTTGACTTGCCGGTATTAGGCCGGCCCACTACTGCCACAAACCCACAGCGCAACTGCCTCGACTCTTCTTTCATCCTGAGAGTAATTTCGCAGCCTTGTTAATGAAGTGCCTTATTGAATAGGGATTGCGGGGGATGATGCAGCTGGCAACATCAAAATGTCCGCCGCCGCCGTACTGACTGGCGAGTACCCCGACATCGATGGTGCCCTTGGCGCGCAAACTTACCCGCAGTTTATTGCCGGGCTCTTCGCGAAAGAGAATGGCTATCTTAACTTTTTTTATGGCCCTTAGTTCGTCAGCCACGGCATCCACATCTTCCTGTTTTCCTTTTAAACGCCGGAAATCTTTGCGCAACACCTGCGACCAGATCAATCTGCCGCCGGCCTCTTCTTTAATGCGGGAAAAACAAAGCCCGGACAATCTTAAGCGGGGCACGCTCTGCTGCCAGTAATATCTTTGCGTTATCTTCTGGTAGTTGAGGCCGGAGCGCATTAACCTCGCGCAGACCCCAAAGGTATGACTGTCCACTTGCGGCAGGCGGAAGGCCGAGGTCTCGGTGACAATGGCCGTCAGTAGATTCTCGGCAGTCACTTTATCCACGCTAATGTGTAACTTTTGCAAAAGCAAATATACCAACTCTGCGGCAGAGGAAATCGTCTCGTCCACCAATTGAAAGGTCCCAAAGCGGTAACGGTATAAGTGGTGATCGATCTCCAAGATCTGCCGGCAGGAAAAAAATGCCGCGGCCAATTTACCCAACTGCACGGTAGAGGCGCAGTCAATACTTATGGCCAAGTCCTGATTATACGGCAGGGCGCAGGCGACCAAGTTAATTCCGGGCAGATCCCGGTAAAGCGCGGGTATTCTGCCGGCCACGGCTACGCTTACCTTTTTGTCCAGAGATTTTAAGCCGCGGGCCAATGCCAAAGACGAGCACAAAGAATCAGCGTCGGGATTGATGTGCGAAGCGATAATTATGCTGCGGCTCTTCGCAA
>JBMONJ010000147.1:0-5927 GCA_049324655.1 Candidatus Omnitrophota bacterium
TGCATGACTTTGGCGCGTTGATGACCTCGGTCCGGCAGGGTGGAAAGTCCATTGCCGATATCGCCGACGAAGCAATTTCCCGCAAGGCCAAGATTATTTTTAGCCTTTTCGTCTGGTTGGCTTTAGTCTTAGTGGTCGGGGTATTCACTTACTTCTGCGCCGATACCTTTGTTAAAGAGCCTAAAATCGTTTTGCCTTCATTAGGCCTTATTCCCGTGGCAATGCTGGTAGGATTCTTGCTTTATAACCTACGCAAGAATCTGACTGTCGCTACTTTGCTCGGTTTGGGCCTGTTGGCGCTGCTGCTGTTCTTGGGCAATATCTTTCCCGTGGTTATTCCCGGCAACGGCTTATTGATTTGGTCGCTTATTCTGCTTGTCTATTGTTATTTCGCCTCCATATTGCCGGTCAACATCCTTTTGCAGCCGCGGGATTATCTAAGCAGCTATTTACTTTTTGCCGGCGTGGGATTCGGATATTTGGGAATGATTTTTCTGCACCCGGCAATTTCTGCGCCGGCGTTCGTGGCTTGGAATTCTGACTCCGGCGCCTTGTGGCCGATGCTGTTTGTTACGGTTGCCTGCGGCGCGATATCCGGTTTTCATTCTTTAATCGCCTCCGGCACTTCCTCAAAACAGATTGCCAATGAAGGCGATGCCAGAAAAATCGGTTATGGAGGTATGATTGCCGAGGGCATTGTGGCCTTGCTCGCGGTATTGGCGGTTTGCGCCGGCCTGAGCAAAATAAATTTGCCGCAACAACTGCAAGAAATGGGACCGGTAAGATTATTTGCCGCCGGCTATCAGAGCTTAAGCTCGCCGTTATTAAAAGGCTTCGGCGGATTTATCGCGATAACTGTTTTAAACGCCTTTATCCTGACTACCTTGGATACTGCCACACGCATTGGCAGATACTTAACCGAAGAATTAACCGGAATTAAAAACCCCTATTTATCCACTTTGGCAGTAGTAGTCTGCGGCGGCAGCTTGGCCTTGTCCGGGAAATGGAATAAGATTTGGCCAGCCTTTGGCGCATCCAACCAGTTGGTCGCAGCCTTGGCCTTAGTGGTCTTGAGCGCCTGGTTATTATGCAAGGGAAAACCCCTGCGTTACACTATTTTTCCCGCCCTCTTTATGTTGATAACCACAGTTGTCGCGCTCATATATCAAGGCTGGGGTTATTTGGCGGGCAAGGACTATATCCTGCTCGCGGTTTCACTCGCCTTGACTGCCCTATCCGGGTTTATGTTACGAGAGGCAATCATTTCCTTCAAGGAGAAAAAGGTATGCCCAAGGGTTTAATCGTGCAGAAATTCGGCGGCTCCTCAGTGGCTAATCCGGAAAGGATAAAAGAGGTTGCCAAGCGGGTGGTCAGCTATAAACAGAAAGGGTATTCCTTGGTGGTCGTGGTCTCGGCTTTGGGAGATACTACCGACGAGCTTATTGAGCTGGCCGCACAAATTACCCGCAACCCTCCAGAGCGGGAAATGGATATGCTGATGTCTACCGGTGAGCAGGTATCCTGCGCGCTTTTGGCTATAGCCATTCATAAATTAGGGTTCAAAGCAGTTTCGCTGACCGGCGCGCAAGTGGGAATCGTCACCGACACCTCGCACACTAAGGCGCGCATAGTGAAAATCGATGCCAGGCGGATTCAGGAAGAGTTAAAGAAAAACCGCATGGTAATTGTCGCGGGTTTTCAAGGCGTGACTCCCAATGACGACATTACTACTTTGGGCCGCGGCGGCTCGGACTTGACTGCCGTAGCCTTGGCCAAGACCTTGAATGCCAAGGCCTGTGAGATCTACACGGATGTCGAAGGGGTATTTACCACCGACCCGCGTATTGAACCTAAGGCCAGAAAGATTCCGGTCATTACCTATGAAGAAATGTTAGAGATGAGTTCGCTGGGTTCGCAGGTGATGCAGGCTCGCTCCATCGAGGTAGCTAAAAAATTCAATGTCAAAATCCATGTGCGTTCGAGTTTTTCCAAGCGGGAGGGAACAATGATCGTTGCCGATTCGGCTAAAATGGAAGAGGTGGTAGTTAGCGCAGTAACCTTAAACAAGAATGAAGCCAAGATAACTATTTGTAATGTACCCGATCGGCCCGGGGTCGCTGCCAAGATTTTTAAAGAAGTTTCCCGCGGCGGGATAAATGTGGATATGATTGTGCAGAATGTCAGCCATACCCGGCAGACCGATATTTCTTTTACTGTCTTAAAGACTGATTTGTCTAAGGCCATACGCCTGATGCGTAAAGTGGCAAGGGACATCGGCGCCGGCGAGGTAATCAAGGATGCGGATATCTGCCGTGTCTCAATTGTCGGCGTGGGAATGAAATCCCATCCGGGCACTGCGGCCACGATGTTTGAGACTATGGCTGAGCATAACATCAACATCGAGATGATCTCGACTTCCGAGATAAGTATTTCCTGTATTATCAAGAAAAAATTTGCGGAAACCGCGGTAAGGGCCTTGCACGAAAGGTTCGGCTTAGGCAAGAAGGGATAAAATGAAAGAAGTCAAAATCTACGACACTACCTTGCGCGACGGGGCGCAGGGTGAAGGCATTTCTTATTCGGTAATGGATAAAATAAGTATTGCCCGGGAGCTTGACCATTTGGGAGTGCATTATATCGAAGGCGGCTGGCCCGGTTCTAACCCCAAGGATAGGGAGTTTTTCTTGAAGATGGCTAAGACGCCATTTAAAGACGCGTGGCTGGTGGCTTTTGGCTCTACGCGCAAGGCCAATACCGCCGCAGCCAAAGACCCCAACCTTCTCGCGCTTATAAAATCACAAGCCAAATTCATTTCCATTTTTGGCAAGACTTGGGACTTGCATATCAAGGAGGTTCTCAAGACCACCTTGGATGAAAATTTGAATATGATAAAGGATACCGTGGATTTTTTGGTATCCAAAGGCCTTACCGTCTTTTATGATGCCGAGCATTTTTTTGACGCCTACAGCGCCAATCCAGAATATAGTCTTAAGTGTTTGTTGACCGCGCAAGAGGCCGGCGCCAAGGCCTTGGTATTATGCGATACTAATGGCGGAACTCTGACTGCGAAAGTGGAAGAGGTGGTAAAAGTAATCCGTCAACAAATTAAGGTTGGGTTGGGTATTCACTGCCACAATGACGCGGGTTTGGCTGTGGCCAACTCTCTGGCAGCAGTTGCAGCTGGCTGCGATATGGTGCAGGGAACGATCAATGGTTATGGCGAGCGCTGCGGCAATGCCGACCTTATTCCTATTATCGCCAATCTAAAGTTGAAGATGGGTATTAATTGTATTGCCGACGACAAACTTAAAGAGCTGGCCCGGGTTTCTTATTTTGTCAGCGAAATAAGTAATATGCGTCACCGCAGCGATCAACCCTATGTTGGCGAGTCTGCCTTTGCCCACAAGGGCGGAGTGCATATCAATGCAGTGATGAAAAATCCGCGGACCTATGAGCACATCCATCCGGACAAGGTAGGCAACCGCCGGAGAATGCTTATTTCTGAGTTGGGCGGCAAGACCGGGATTGTGCTGCGCGCTAAGTCTTTGGAATTGGATTTAAGCAAAGAGGATGCCCAGACCAAGCGTATCCTAAAGCTCGTGCAGAGCCTTGAGCATCAGGGGTATCATTTTGAAGCAGCCGAGGCCTCGCTGGAGCTTTTGATGAAGCGGGCGCTCAAAAAATACAGTAAATTTTTTGAACTGGAAGGATTTCGCGTTGTAGTAGAAAAGCGCTCGGATAAAAAAATTACTTCCGAAGCCATAATCAAAGTGAAGGTCAAGGGCGTTAAAGAGCATACCGCCGCCGAAGGCGACGGCCCGGTTAATGCCTTAGATAATGCCCTAAGAAAAGCCCTGAAGGACTTTTATCCTGCTTTGTCTAAGATGCGCCTTTCTGATTTTAAGGTCCGCGTCTTGGATGAGAAGTCCGGTACTGCAGCCAGGGTCAGGGTTTTAATTCAGTCGCAGGATGAAAAATACACTTGGAGCACTATTGGGGTCTCGGAAAATATTATCGAGGCCAGCTGGCAGGCCTTGGTGGACAGCGTTGAATATAAACTTTTAAAGGACATGACCAAGTAACCATGTATGATTTGCCATCCCACTATAATCCCAGAGCGTCGGAAGACAAGTGGTATAAATACTGGGAAGAAAATAACCTTTTCCACAGTCAGGTCAATCCGCAGAAAAAACCCTTCGGTATAGTCATCCCGCCGCCCAATGTGACCGGAATTTTGCATATGGGTCACGCCCTTAACAATACCATTCAGGATATCCTGATCCGTTATCACCGGATGAAAGGCGAGGAGGCATTGTGGATGCCAGGGACTGACCATGCTGGCATTGCCACCCAGAATGTAGTGGAAAAGAAACTTGCCAAAGAAGGTTTAAAACGACAGGATTTAGGCCGGGAGAAATTTATTGAGCGGGTTTGGCAGTGGAGAGAGGAATATGGCTCCACAATTATCCGTCAGCTAAAAAAACTGGGCGCCTCCTGTGACTGGCAGCGCCTGCGTTTTACGATGGATGAGAATTATTCTCAGGCGGTGGTTGAGGTTTTTATACAGCTGTATGAAAAAGGACTTATCTATCAGGGCACGCGCATCATTAACTGGTGCCCGCGCTGTCAGACCGCGCTTTCCGACGAGGAGGCGCCCTACCATGATTTGCAAGGCAGCCTATATTATCTGCGCTATCCCTTAAAGGAAAGCCCGCAAGAATTTATTTTGGTAGCCACCACCCGGCCAGAAACAATGTTGGGTGATACGGCAGTGGCAGTTAACCCCAAGGACAAACGCTATAAAAAGCTCGTCGGGAAAACCTTGATTTTGCCTTTGATGAATCGCGAAATTAAAATCATTGCCGACTCAATGGTGGATATGGAGTTTGGCACTGGCGCGGTAAAGGTGACTCCAGCGCATGATCCCAATGATTATCTTTTGGGAAAGAAACATAATCTGGACTTTGTCAAGGTTATGCATCCTGACGGCCGGATGAATGAAAATGCCGCAGATTATTCGGGAATGGACAGATTTGAGGCCCGCGAGGTGATCTTAGAAGACCTTAAGGAGAAAGGACTCTTAGTCAAGATTGAGCAGCATAAACTTTCCGCGGGCCATTGTTACCGCTGCCATACCCTGGTTGAGCCGTATTTGTCCAAGCAATGGTTTGTGAAAATGGCTCCCTTGGCCAAACCGGCAATTGCCGCAGTAAAGAAAGGCCGAATAAAATTCTATCCTAAGCGCTGGACCAAGGTTTATCTGAACTGGATGGAGAATATTCAGGATTGGTGTATTTCGCGCCAGATTTGGTGGGGGCACCGCCTGCCTGTCTATTATTGTAAAGATTGTCAGGCAGGCAATTTCCAATTTCCAATTTCCAATTTCCAAATCCAAAATTCAAAACAAAATTCCGGTGTTATTGTTTCAAAGACAAGGCCTGAGAAATGTCCGCAGTGCGGTTCAGCCGATATCTATCAAGACGAGGATGTGCTGGATACCTGGTTCTCGTCGTGGCTGTGGCCGTTTGCTACTTTCTACCGGCCATTCGATACACAGGAGCTTAAGGGCTTAGGAACTCAAGAGCTACAGTATTTCTATCCAACTGCGGTTTTGGTTACGGCCGCGGAGATAATCTTTTTCTGGGTCGCCCGGATGATTATGGCCGGAATGGAATTTATGGGAGATATACCCTTTAGGGATGTTTATATCCATGGCACGGTAAGGGATGTAGAAGGTAAGAAGATGTCCAAGTCTTTAGGCAATATCATTGACCCCTTGGAGATTATCGCGGAATACGGCACTGACGCGTTGCGTTTCAGCCTTATTGCCATTACCGCGCAAGGGCAGGATGTTTTCTTATCTAAAGAGCGTTTTGAGCAGGGAAGGAATTTTGCCAACAAGCTGTGGAATGCCGCGCGGCTTATAC
>JBMONJ010000148.1:0-5809 GCA_049324655.1 Candidatus Omnitrophota bacterium
TGGTATAAGCAAGAGGACAGGCAAAGCAGTTAGGCCTGATAGTGATTTAGATGTTGCTATTGAGTTCGAAGCCTTTCCGCACGAAGACAGATTTACTACATGGATTGGCGAGAGTAGCAAATGGAAAAAGGAGTTATTGGGGTTTTTGGGATTTGAGAACGAAAAGCATTTAGATTTGCAAAGTTATTATGGCCCTTATGTTACACAATATGTGAAAGACGGGTCAATTATAATATATACTCGTCCGTGAAGAATTCTGGGGATACAAGATTTTATTGCCGAAGGCGGAGTGGCTGGGCCGCTGGGGCACTGGCGTACGCGTTGCTAATCGCTAACCGCTGTCCGCTAAACGCTGAAACTGACGGACTCATTCGCGACCATTCGCGTTGGATTCGCGAAAATTAGCGTTAAGAAAATGAAAAGAATCCTAATCATCGGCGGCTCTGCCGCGGGCGTTTCCTGCGCCCAGACCATTCGCGTTAAGGATAGCGAATCCCAAATTACTATCGTTACCAAAGAGGCGCAAGCCGGATACGCGCGCTATCGTTTGGCCGAGTTTCTGGCCGGGGAGATAACCGCGGCTCAGCTTAGTTTTCGCGACGAGGGATTTTTTAAAAGCAAGAACATCGAGCTGGTCTTGAATCAGGAGATCGAGCGGATTGACATTAAGAAGAAGCAGGCGGTAGCCAAGGCGGGTGAAGATCCCGGAAGGATGAAGTTCGATTATGATATTTTGGTTTTGGCAACCGGCGCCAGTAATGCGCTGCCGGATTTAAAAGGCATCAACAAAAATGGGGTGTTTGGTTTTAGGGAAATCGCTGAAGTTAAGGATATTTTAGAAATTATTCCGGTCTGCGATACGGCCTGCGTAATGGGCAACGGGATACCGGCAATTAAGGCAGCGAATGCGTTTAAGCGGCGCGGCCTTGAGGTTAAATTGATTTCTGCCGCGCCGCCATTGGGCGGTTTGCTTGACGCCGAATCCAGCGAGGCGCTAAAAAAACATTTATTGGAAAAAGGCATTGAGATCATTGCGGACAAGGTCAATGAAATTTTAGGTAACGGAGATGTCAAGGCAGTGCGCCTGGAAAATAAAAAGGTTCTGGCGTGTCAGATAGCGGTGGTGGCGATGGGCACTTCCCCCAATGTTAAACTCATTCGGGAAGTGCCCATCGCCTGCCAAAACGGGGTAGTGGTCAACGAATTTCAGCGCACCAACATTGAAGATATCTATGCCTGCGGCGATGTCTGCGCGGGTTCACGCGGGCTCTGGCCGGATGCCTTGGAGCAGGGTCGGGTGGCCGGAGAAAATATCTGTGGCAATCAGACCGCATTTGTCGTTCCGTCTTCGGATGTAACTTTGGATATTTTTGGTTTAAACCTCAACTTGGTAAAGGAGCCACAACATGTCTAAGATAGTCGCGCAATTGGCCGTTCAGGGAGCAGCACAAATCATCAAGGAAGCCGAAGATTTTCTTGCCCGTGCGGTCAAGGAAAGGGGCGAGGCGCAACATGTGGAATTTCCCGAGACCGCCTCATTTTTGCCGATGGCCAATGCCTTAATGGGCATTGAAGCGCGCACCTTAAAGGATGTGGCAACGATTCTTAATCACGCCAAATCCTTGGTGCTGGCGCAAATCCCGCCGGAAGATGAATGGGAAAGTTTCTTGGGTGATGCCATAAATGCCGGAGTTGCTACTTTGCTTGCAGAAGAGATTATCATGGTATTGCGTTATCTTTATGTGTTAGAGCCGCAGCCGGACTGTAATGGCTTTTTCGCCGACACCATTTTGCGCCAATTAGGAATACAGCTGGTCGACGGCAGAATGCCCGGTTTTGCTGCCATTTTAGGCGCGGCGCCTGACAATAAGACGGCCGTGGATATCGTACGCGGATTTCAGGAAAAGAATATCGTGGTCTTTGTCGGCGGCTCGGTTGACGGACGTTCGATAATTGATCAATTAAAAGAAGAAAATGTAGAGATGGGTTGGGACAATTATATCGTGCCTTATGGCCGCGATACCCAATCACTCATCTACCCTTTGCATTGGGCAGTGCGCGGGGCGCTTACCTTTGGAGGAATTAAGGCCGGGCAAATGGAAAAGTGCCTGCAATACACCAAGGAAAGGGTTTTTGCCTTTGGTTTGGTGCTGGGAAAGGTGGACGAGAAAAAGGTGGCTACTGGTGCCGGCGCCTTGGCAATGGGATTTCCTTTAATCGCCGACACTGAGGTGCCGGAGATTATTCTTCCCGGAGAGCATCATCCTATCGAGCTTTTAGTCAAAGAATTAGATTACAAAAAGATCGTCTACCGCGGCATTGAGGTTCGCGGAATTAAGGTCAAGGTGACCAAGGTTCCCATCCCGGTTCTCTACGGCGCGGCATTTGAAGGTGAGAGGGTGCGTCGGGAACAGCTCTTTGTGGAATTCGGCGGCAAGGTTTCCCGTGCCTTTGAGTTTTTAAAGAGCCGGCCACTCAAAGAAGTCGAAGACGGCAAAATCGAGCTTATCGGTCCGGATTTGGACACGGTGAACGATGACAATAAGGCGATGCCCTTAGGGATCGTTGTCGAAGTGGCGGGCAAAAAATTCAACAAGGACTTTGAGCCAATTCTGGAGCGCCAAATCCACCACTACCTCAACGGCGCGATGGGCGTGATGCACATTGGCCAGCGGGATATGAACTGGATCCGCATCAGCAAGGAGGCGGCCCAAAAAGGTTTTAAGATAAAGCATTTGGGCGTTATTCTTCACGCCATGCTCCATCAGGAATACAATGCCATTTTGGATAAGGTGCAGGTCCGGCTTTATACTAAAGAGGAAGATATTCAAAAGCTTTTGCCCGAGGCAGAGAGGATTTTTTCCCAGCGCGACGAACGCTTAAGCGGGATGACCGACGAGAGCGTAGACACCTTTTACAGTTGCGCCATGTGCCAGTCTTTTGCGCCCAATCATGTCTGTATCATTACCCCGGAGAGATTAGGTCTTTGTGGCGCGTATTCGTGGTTAGACGGCAAGGCCTCTTTTGAGATTACGCCGACGGGCCCGAACCAGCCGGTTGAGAAATCCACACTCTTAGACTCAAGATTAGGCCAGTGGAAAGAGATCAATGATTTTGTTTATCAGTGCTCCAACAAAAGCGTCTCCACGGTAAGTATGTATTCGCTGCTGGTGGACCCCCAGACCTCCTGCGGGTGTTTTGAATGTATCGTCGCGGTTCTCCCCGAGGCCAATGGGGTGATGGTGGTGCACCGCGACTACGCAGGGATGACGCCATCGGGAATGTCCTTTACCACTTTAGCCGCTTCGGTAGGCGGCGGGGTGCAGACCCCGGGATTTTTGGGTGTGGGAAAATTGTATCTTATCAGTAAGAAATTCATTTCCGCCGAAGGTGGTCTGCAGCGGTTAGTGTGGATGCCCAAAGAGCTCAAGGATATTTTAGGCGATAAGCTTAAGAAGCGCTGTGAAGAGATAGGCGTGCCGGATTTACTGGATAAGATTTGCGATGAGACGCAGGCTACGACTATTGAAGAGCTGATGGTGTTTTTGGAAAAGGTGAAACATCCGGCCTTAAATATGCCACCCTTATTATAGTTATAGATAAATTCCAATAACCAAACCCCCAAGTTCCAAACAAATTACAATACCCAATGACCAAATTCCAAAACAAAAGAAATGAAGAAAAATCGGGGTTTTGGTCATTGTGATTTCGGATTTGGGTATTGTTTGTCCCGTGGAATTCAAAGAATTCCCGGGATTAAATCCCCGCAATCTTTAGATTGCAGGGGATGATTTGGTGCTTGGGATTTGGAATTTATAAATTTAAATTTCTCTTGACCTCAAGCTGTATTTTTATTATTCTTTTACATAAGCCTGCCTGCCGGCAGGCAGGGAGGATACGATAAAAGCTACTCTCGCCAGAAGGTTTATTGCCGCAGTTTTTTTTCTGCTTGCCAGTTCCGAGTTCGGTTTTGCCTTCGATAAAAGTATTGCGCAAGAATACCGGCAAAAGGGTTTTGAGGCCCAGAAGATGGGCGATGTTGATTCGGCGTTATCATATTATCAGAAGGCGATATATATTGACCCGCTTTACGCCCCAGCCTACAATGACTTAGGCGTGTTAAATGAGGCAAAGGGCAACTTGGACCTAGCCGAGCAAAATTACCTGCGTGCTATTGAGCTTGACTCGTATTATCTGGCCAGCTATTACAACCTCGCCTCGCTTTATGAAAAAAAAGGTCAGCCGGTTCGCGCGCTTTACTATTGGAAGCAGAGGATTGAAAAGGGTCTGCGCGGCGAACTCTGGACCGAGAAGGCGCGGGAAAACCTCCTAAATCTTGCCAAGAAATACCCTGATGTAAGAAACGAGATCATTCGTATGGAGGCAGCTGAGCTTGACCAAGAGGTGTTGGCAATAAAACAAAGTGAATTCGAAAACCGCATTACCTTAAGCCGTCAGCATTTTGCCGCCGGAAAGAAATATATCGAAGAAAAGGAGTTTCGCAAGGCCATTGAAGAGTTTGATTCTGCCTTAAGGTTGACCCCGGACTCGCCGGAAATCTTCATCGCCCGCGAAGAGGCGATAAAGGCTCTGGCTGCCGATAAGATGAACGAGCATTTTGAAATGAGCCAGAAGTTTTACGAATTGGGAGATTATGCGGCGGCCCGTGCCGAGGTCAAAAGGGCGCTCACCTTAATCCCTGAGGTATCTAATCAGTAAAGATTAAAAAACTTTGAACGCAGATAATCGCAGATTTTATGGTTTTGTCTTTGAAAGGTTTCGGTTGCGGCCACGTATCGGTTTAAATGGTTACGTAAGTCGTTAATCGTAAGATAATACGCAAACTTTTCAAGGACGAAACCGGCTTACGATACATAGCCGAAACCCCAACCGGCAAACGAAACCCAAAAATAAATTGATTTGCCCACCGAATGTCTGAGCGAAAACTAATCCTCATCGACGCCAATTCGTTTTGTTACCGTGCCTTTTACGCTATCCGGGGTCTGGCGACTTCTTACGGCCAGCCAACCAATGCGGTATTCGGTTTTGTTAATATGCTAAAGAAAATTTTGAAGACGGAAAATCCCGACTATGTCGGGGTGTGTTTTGATGTGGGAAGAGAGACCTTCCGCCAGAAAAAGTTCAGCGAATATAAAATTCACCGCGAGCCTATGCCTGAGGCGCTAATTAGCCAGATGCCCATTATCAAAGAAGTAATCGCGGCCTTTAATCTTCCCGTTTTAGAGTTAGAAGGCTTTGAGGCGGACGATGTGATCGCCACGGTGAGCCGGAGTTTTGCGACGGAAAAAGATTTACAGGTGCTCATTATAAGCGGGGATAAGGACATTCTGCAGTTGGTGGGCAAAAGGGTAAGGGTTTTCAATCCCGGTAAAGATGGCGGAGTTTTTGACGAGAAAAAGGTTTTGGAGGCTTTTGGCGTAGAGCCCAAGCAGATCCGCGATCTTCTGGCCTTGATGGGAGATAAGACCGATAATATCCCCGGCATAACCGGGGTCGGTGAGGTAACTGCCAAGGCACTGTTAAAAGAATTCGGCAGCTTGGAGAGAATACTTGCCGCGTCGGAAAAGATAAAATCAGAAAAGCTACGCGGTTTGGTAGAAGGGCAGCGTGCGCAGGCTATTCTTAGCCGGGAATTGGCTACCTTAGATGAGAAGGTTCCCATTGATTTTGACTTGGAATCTTTGCGGATGAAGCTCGTGGACAATAAGCGTCTGTTTGAGTTATTCCGAAAGCTGGAGTTTAAGAGTCTTTTAAAAGATTTAGCTTACGCGCCCCATGGTTCAAAAGA
>JBMONJ010000149.1:0-5770 GCA_049324655.1 Candidatus Omnitrophota bacterium
TGTGAGAATGGGGAAGAATAAAAAACCCACCCCCATCCTCACTACTCGACCCACTACCCACAACTCATTCCCATCCTCACTTATATTTCCTTAAGTCAAAGATATTTCTTAATCTCTCTACGCAACACTGACGAAAAATCCCGCAGAATTGCCTGATGGCTCCTCGGCAATAACGGCCCCAGCTCCTTTTTAAAATCAATCTCAACGGACTCCAACTTATCAAAAACCTTATTCAGCTTTAACTCTCCCTTCTTCGCAGACAAGTCCGAGCGCAGGAGAAAATAGATATCAAAGAAATCGCGCGGCTTGGCCCTGGCCAACAAGGCCGCAACCTTTTCCTTAGCCAAAATCTTCTCCGGCAGACTCACCACATTAAAAGGCGGCAGATAATCGCTGTTAATTAAATTTATCTCCGGCTTGACTCTAGCACTTTGTCGCAAGGAAATTTCTATTTGCGCGCTCTGGCGAAAATTCAAGAAATTAAAACTGACGATTGCCAGATATCCGCCGGAGGTCTGCCTGCTCTCTTCAATATCCACCTCAATACCGGTTTTCGCAACCTCCTCGGCAGTTTCCAAGATAACCGTCTCCAAATTCTTAAATTTGATATTCCGGCAGGTAAAATCCAAATCCCCGGAAAAGCGCGGGCTGTGATAAATAATCCTTAGCGCGGTGCCGCCTTTAAACATAATTTCGCTGGCAAGGCGTTTTTGGTAAAGACTGCTTAAGAACAAATGCTGGCAATATTCGCGGGCGATATTGTCTTCGGTAGTCTGGTATTTGCGGGTCAGCTCGGAAATGGTCTGTTTACTTATCATATAAACTATCCAGTAATTTTATAAGACTCTTGCGCTGCAGAATTTTGGCATAGCTGTAAAGGGATTTTTTGGAAAGACCTTTAAGAATAAGGCGGCTGTTAAGATTTTTCTTTTTTAAGTCAACGAAATACAGATAATCCGCTAGCGCCTTTTCCGGCTCGGCCAACAAAACCGTGGCCTCGTCAATTTTCCTGGCCGTATAACCCAAGAAGAATTTCCTGCGGATGCGGTGATAAACATATTCGCTGTCTAAAGCGGAAAACCGTCGGGAAGGCTTGGGGGTCGCGGAAAACACCGTATAAATTGTCTCGGGGATTATATGGTAAAAGGAAAGCGCGGTTTCAAAGGAGATATAGGAAGGCGAGTATAATTTATTGGCAACAATGAATTTATCCGGAGGCTTGTCTTCCAAAGCGTAGAGGCCGTTACGGACTTTGACAAAGAGTTGGGAGGACAAATGGCGGCTTAAGAAATTCTTGGTGGCCGAAGCCGAGGCATTGAATATCCGTTGAAAATCCAGCGGAGTAAATAACCGCGCCCCGCGTTTGCGCAGGGTTTTCTCCACAGAAATTGAATTCAGTTTTTCCATATTTATGTGTAGAAAATGAATTGGCCGACAATAGGAATCTAACATCTCGCTATGGAGAAGTCAAGGGGATTTTTAACGATAAATTTCCCGGCGGTGGCCGAGGTCAATGATGTAGACAATCAGCGTGTCTTTGTGGATAGTATAAATGATGCGGTAACTGCCGACCCTTAAAGAAAAATCTCCGGCGAGTTTTCCTTTAAGTCGCTTGCCTTGATAGGGATTCAACTTAAGTGAATCTGCGGCAGCTGTAAGGCGGGCATAAAGACTGCGGTCGGAATCATATATCCTGTTTAATTCTTTGGCGGCGGTGTCGGAGAACTCTATTTTATACATCCGCCCGCTCAATTTTACGGCGCAATTCAACCAAGGAAATAGTCTTGCCGGCTTTTATCTCCTGTTTGGCTTTTTTTATCCGCTTGACTGCTTCTTTGTCCGAGAGTATCTCGATAGTCTCCAGAAGCCCCTCGTAATCATCCGGGCTCATCATTACGGCAACGGGCTTGCCTCTCTTGGTGACAATATAGCGGTCGAGCTTGGAATCAATGGTTTTAATTACCGACGGGAGCTGGGGCCGCAATTCTTTTAAAGAAACTGCATTAACCATATTCACACCTCCGGACTAAGTATACACTTCAGAGTATATTCTGTCAAGGATAAATTCAACTCATCTGCGCTAATCTTGCATCTTCTAATCTGCGCTAATCAGCGTATCGAAGTCCGCGGGGTTTTCGAGGTTGTGGACAATTAAGGCGGGGTCAATGCGGCGAAGCAGGCCTTTTAAAACTTTGCCGGGGCCAAGTTCAAGAAAAGTGGTTACGCCTTGGGAGGCGAGGTAACGGACGGATTCTTCCCAGCGCACTGGGGAGGTGATTTGGGTTAAGAGGTTTTGACGGATTTGATCGGGCGCAGTTTCCGGCAAGGCCGTGACATTACTGATAACCGGAAACTGCGCTCCAACAATTTTCGCCGTTTTCAAAGTTTCAGAAAAACGCACAGCGGCGCCTTTCATTAAAGACGAATGAAACGCGCCGCTCGTCTCCAATATCACTGCGGTCCGCGCGCCCGCAGCCACCGCCGCTTCTTTGGCCTTCTCGATATTCTCGGCGGCTCCGGAAATCACTATTTGTCCTGGCGCGTTAAAATTGGCAACTTCAACCGCGTTATTCAAGGCAATAGCTTGCACCTTCTCTCTGTCCAGTCCGATAATCGCGGCCATTTTTCCCGGGTGCGCCAAGGCCTCTTCTTCCATAAACTCCGCGCGCGCCTTTACCAGCATAATTGCATCCTCAAAAGACAGGGCGCCCGCAGCGACCAAAGCCGGATATTCGCCCAGACTTAAGCCCGCGGCGAATTTAATGGAAAGGTCTTTGGCTTTTGAATGAGCTAAGAGGGTATTCAGGCAGGCAATGCTAAAGGTAAGAATGGCCGGCTGACAAATCGCGGTCATTTTTAAAAATTCCTCCGGCCCGGAAAAACCGGCGCGGCGAATTTCCAAGCCGGTTAATTTCTCGGCAAGATCAAAAGCCTCGCGCGCCGGCTTGGAGTGTAAATATAACTCCTTGCCCATTCCCACATACTGCGCGCCTTGACCGGGAAATATCAGTGCAACATCTTTTTTATTTGAATTATCTACCATAATATGCACAGATGGGCGCGAGATTAAAAGCGGCGAAATGAGCGCAGATTAAGTATAGATTCTTCGCTTTACAACCAATTTATGAGAACCGAAGTTTGCCAATAGCGCTAGTTTATATTTTGAACCTTTTACATAATAATACATTTGATCCAGCATTGGCTTAGCCAAAATCGGCACTGCCTTTATTTCCAAAATTACCTTGTTATCAATTATGAAATCTGGCTTATACGCTCCTATCGGTTGCCCTTTATATTTGACTTCTAAACTTTTTTCTTCCTCAAACGGTATGTTTTGGAGTTTTAGCTCTATTTTGATTGCTTCGTGATAAATGTTCTCTTTGTGGACGGCGCCTAAATTCTTATGCACCTCAAACAGCGCACCAATGATCTTATAAGTTAAATCTTTATACAGATAATCTGTGCCCATCTTGTATCACTTAATCTGCGCTAATCTGCGCAAATAATCTTTACCACCGAATCACGCACGACGCCCAGACGAGGCCGGAGCCAAAGGAGTCAACCAGCACGGTGTCGCCCTTGTTTATCTTCTTTTCCTTTACCGCCTCGCAAAGGGCAATGGCAGTTGAAGCCGAAGACATATTGCCGTAGCGATCAATATTGATGAAAATCTTTTTGACGGGAATGCCGATTTTTTTGGCCACTGCCAAAAGGATGCGGACATTGGCTTGGTGGGGAATAAAACAATCAATATCTTTGGTGGAAAGATGCGCCTTTTGCAGGGCCTTTACTGCAGCGTCGGACATAATGTTTACTGCCAGTTTAAAAAGCTCCTTGCCCTGCATTTTTATAAAGTGTTGTCTTTTATCTAAGGTTTCCTGCGACGGCGGATGCCGCGAGCCGCCGGCCGGAAGAATCATTAAATCCGCCATTTGTCCGTTAGAGCCCATATAGGTGGAAATGATACCGCCGGACTTGACCGGTTTTAACACGCAGGCGCCGGCGCCGTCGCCAAATAAGACGCAGGTATTGCGGTCGGTCCAGTCAGTAAAGGCAGTGAGTTTTTCCGCGCCGACTACCAAGGCATTCTTGTAAGTGCCGGAGGCAATGAATTGCTGGGCAATAATAATGGCATAAACAAACCCGGCGCAGGCCGCGCTGATATCCAGGCAAGCGGCGTTTTTGGCATTGATTTTTTTCTGCAGCCAGCAGGCAGTAGAGGGAAAATGCATATCCGGGGTGATGGTGGCCACGATAATCAGCTCAATCTTGTCTGCAGTGAGTTTGGCGTCAGACAGGGCCGCCTCGGCAGCATGAAAAGCCAAGTCCGAGGCGGCCTCATACTTTCCCGCAATCCTTCTTTCCTTTATTCCGGTGCGCGTGGTTATCCACTCGTCGGAGGTATCCACCATTTTTTCCAAGTCGGGATTGGTCAGCCGCTTGTGCGGAACATAACAACCCACTCCCGCAATGCCAACATTTATTTTCATCTTTCGTATGATTCCAGCGATTTCTAATGCGATTTCAGTGATTAGCTACCTGAAGAATCGCTGTAATCGTGCTTTTAATCGCTGTAATCTCTCTTAAATTGTCCTAACTTTCTCTACGATATGCGCGTTGATGCCTAACTCCACTTCTTTCTTCGCCGCGCGAATAGCATTCTTAATCGCTTTGGCATTGGAGCGGCCGTGGCTGATAATCACGACGCCGTTGACTCCCATCAGCGGCGCTCCGCCGTATTCGGAATAATCAATGCGTTTCTTTAATCCCAAAAACGCGGTCTTCATAAACACTACGCCAAATTTGGCCAAGAGATTCTTGCGAATCTCCCGTCTTAAGAATTCAATTACGGTCTCCACTAAACTCTCGGAAACCTTTAATACCACATTGCCCACAAACCCGTCGCAGATTATGCAGTCGCAATTGCCGCTAAAAATATCCTTGCCTTCCACATTGCCTTTGAAATTGAGAATCTTCTCGGACAAAAGCTTGTGGGTCTCTTTCATAAAATCAGTGCCCTTACTTTCTTCCTCTCCGATATTCAACAGTCCCACCGACGGATTAATCGTGCCTAAGACCATTTGCGAATAATCCGTGGCCATAATCGCATACTGTAAAAGATGGTTGGGTTTGGGATCAATGTTGGCGCCCACATCAATCATCATTGCCGCGCCTTTTAAGGTGGGAATTATAATGGCAATGCCCGGCCGCTCAATGCCGCTCAAAAGTCCGAGGGTAAGCGTCGCGGCACACACGACCGCGCCGGTATTGCCGGCGCTCACCAAGGCCGCGGCCGTGCCTTCTCCTACCAATTTTACGCCGCGGGTAATCGAGGAATCTTTTTTCTTGCGCACGGAAATAGTCGCCGGCTCGTCCATTTCAATGACTTCCGGGCAGTGGATAATTTCAATGCGCTCTTTTGGGAAGCGGTATTGGCGCAGCTCGCGTCTGATTTTTTCCTCAATGCCAGTGAGGATTATCGAGACCTCGGAGTCCTGCTGGACTGCCAAGACCGCGCCGTGAACAATTGCCTGCGGCGCCAAATCTCCGCCCATTGCGTCAACGACGATTTTCATTCTTTATATGATTTCAATGTAGTAAGGATGTGGGTGAGTTGTGAGTTTTGTGTCGGGTTGTGTGTTGTGAGGATGAGGCAATAAAAACCCCACCCCCACCTCTCACTACTCGACCCGCTACCCACAACCCATCCTCATCCCAATTATCTTGTTGGTTTCTTTTTTTCTTTCTTCTCTTTAATCTCCATTACCTG
>JBMONJ010000150.1:0-5769 GCA_049324655.1 Candidatus Omnitrophota bacterium
AGGAGCATCTTCCCAAGGAAGAAGCCGAAGAGCTTAAGAAAAAATTAGTAGCTGCCGGAGCAACTGTCGAACTTAAATAAAAGATGCTTAAGATAAAAGACTTTAGCAAAATTCACGAGGTCCAGGAGCTGCCCAACCTTTTGGATGTGCAGCTTAAGTCCTACGAATATTTTCTGCAAGTCGGGGTTGCGGCTGAGGAACGCCGTGCCGTTGGTCTGCAGGAGGTGTTCTTGGAAGTGTTTCCCATCGAGAGCTACGACCGCCAAATAAGGATCGAGTTCGTCAGCTATGCGCTGGGCAAGCCGAAATATTCCTGCTTGGAATGTCTGCGTCGGGGAATGACCTATGCTGCTCCCTTAAAGGTCAAACTGCGCCTCGTGAATCCGCAGGAGATAAAAGAGCAGGAAGTCTATTTCGGCGACTTGCCGCTGATGACCGAGACCGGCACTTTCATTATAAACGGCGACGAGCGCGTGGTAGTCAGTCAGCTTCAGCGTTCGCCCGGCGTTTCCTTTGAGCAGGAATTGCATCCCACGGGCAAGACGATTTATTACGGCAGGATTATCCCCTCGCGCGGGGCGTGGCTGGAGTTCAAGTATGATTTAAACGATGTAATCACCGTCTATGTCGACCGCCGCAGGAATTTTCCCGCCACCCAGATTTTGAGAATTATGGGTCTCTCCACTGAAAACGAGATGCAGCAACTCTTTAGCAAAGAATTCGAGCAGATTTCCGTTACCTTAAGAAAAGACCATACCCAGACCAAAGAAGACGCCCTGTTGGATTTTTACCGCAAGATGCGGCCTACCGAACCGGCTACGGCCCAAGTTGCCGAGACCTTATTTTATAGATTATTCTTCGATCCCAAGCGCTACGATTTAAGCCAAGTAGGCCGCTATCTTTTAAATCGCAAGCTCAAGATGGTTGTGTCTTTGGATAAGCGTATTTTGGATGCCCCGACAGTAGTGGAGGTAATGCGTTACCTTATCCGCCTGCGCGCCGGAGAAGGTACGGTGGATGATATTGACCATTTGGGCAACCGCCGGGTAAAAAGCGTGGGCGAGTTGGTGCAGAATCAAGTAAGGATCGGCTTGGCCCGTCTGGAAAGGTCGATTCGGGAAAGGCTCGTCGTATTCATTAATAATTTTGAAGATATCACCGCCCACCATCTTATAAATTCCCGCCTCTTTTCCAATCAAGTCCGCGACTTCTTTGCCCGCAGTCAGTTGTCCCAATTTATGGATCAGGTTAATCCGCTCGCTGAACTCACCCACAAGCGCCGGCTTTCTGCCTTGGGTCCCGGCGGGCTTTCCCGGGAAAGGGCAGGATTTGAGGTGCGCGATATCCATCCTTCGCATTACGGCCGGGTCTGCCCTATTGAAACGCCGGAAGGTCCGAACATCGGTCTCATTGCCTCATTAGCTACTTACGCGCGTATAAATGAATTTGGTTTCTTGGAGACCCCTTACCGTCGTGTAGAAGAGGGCCGGGCCACGCGCAAGATCGAATATCTTACTGCCGACGCCGAAGAGAATAAGGTCATTGCTCAAGCCAATGCGGCCCTGGATAAAGACGGGAATTTTTTGGAAAAAGAAGTCTCCTGCCGTTTGCGCGGAGATTTTCCCAAAATGCCGCCTAAAAAGATTGAATATATGGATGTGTCTCCCAAACAGCTCGTTTCTGCAGCCGCGGCGTTGATACCTTTTCTTGAGCACGACGATGCCAACCGCGCGCTGATGGGTTCCAATATGCAGCGTCAGGCAGTACCCTTAATGGTTACCGAGGTGCCATTAGCAGGTACGGGTATAGAAGGTAAGCTTGCCGAAGATTCCGGCGTAGTGGTGGTAGCCAAAGAGGATGGCAAGGTGCTGCGCTGTGATGCCAAGGAAATAGTGATTGACAAGAATACTTACTCCTTAAAAAAATTCATGCGTTCCAATGCTGATACTTGCGTTAACCAGCGGCCGATTGTAAAACCCGGTCAGGAAGTTAAGGCCGGCGAGGTCATTGCTGACGGGATAGGTACCAAAAGGGGGGAACTCGCGCTGGGGAAAAATATTCTGGCCGCCTTTATGCCGTGGCGCGGCTATAATTTTGAAGACGCCATTTTAATAAACGAAAGGCTGGTGCGGGAAGACATCTTTACCTCAATTCATATCGAGAGGTTTGAAGTGGAGGCGCGCGAGACCCGTCTGGGCAATGAAGAAATTACCCGCGATATTCCCAATGTCGGCGAGGAATCCTTAAGAAATTTAGATATAAACGGCATCATTCGCATCGGCGCTGAAGTCAAGCCCGGCGATATCTTGGTCGGCAAGGTTACACCCAAGACCGAAAAAGAGCTTTCGCCCGAAGAGCGCCTATTGCGGGCGATCTTCGGGGAAAAGGCCGCAGACATCCGCGATACCTCTTTGGTAGCGCCTCCGGGTGTCGAAGGGGTGGTAGTCAATGTGGAATTGTTCCAGCGCAAAGAGCGCGGCAGAAAGACCAAGGAAGAGAAGGCCAAAGAGCTTTCCCAGATTAAAGAAATCCGCAATTATTATAAACAGGAAATCGAATTCATCGAGGAAGAACGCAAGGTGAAACTGGCCAAGTTTCTGGGAATTGAGAAAAGGACACTTGACCGCGAGCGGATCAATGCCGACGAAGAAGCCAAGCAGATGGATGGTTTCTACGCCGACAAGATTCGCGAGTTAAGCGAAGAAGAGGAGCGGGAGATCGAGCGCATTAAGCGCGGGGATGAGCTTCCGGCCGGAGTCATCAAACGGGTAGTGGTAAACATCGCCACTAAAAGAAAAATCGCCGAAGGCGACAAAATGGCGGGAAGACACGGCAACAAAGGCGTCATCGCCAAAATTCTTCCCGAAGAAAATATGCCCTTTTTGCCCGACGGCACCCCGGTGGATGTAGTTTTGAATCCCTTGGGCGTGCCTTCGCGAATGAATGTAGGCCAGATTTTGGAGACCCATTTGGGTTGGGCGGCAAAATTGCTGGGCTTCGAATGTGTGGGGCCGGTTTTTGATGCCGCCTCGGAAAAGGAAATCAAGGAGTTATTAAAAGAGGCAGGCCTTCCTGAAGACGGAAAGACTATTCTCTATGACGGCTATACCGGACAGCCTTTTGACCAGAAGGTTACCGTGGGATATATCTATATGATGAAACTCATTCACTTGGTTGATGAGAAAATCCATGCCCGCTCTATCGGGCCGTATTCGCTGGTTACCCAACAGCCATTGGGAGGCAAGGCTCACTTCGGCGGCCAGCGCTTTGGCGAAATGGAGGTCTGGGCTCTGGAGGCTTATGGTGCCGCCTATACCTTGCAGGAGATGCTTACGGTAAAGAGCGACGATGTCACCGGCAGGAGCCGGATTTATGAAGCAATCGTCAAGGGCGAGCAGCGGCTTAATCCCGGCACCCCGGAATCCTTTAATGTTTTGGTAAAAGAATTACAGGGTCTTTGCTTAGATGTAAAGACCGAGAGGACTAAGGAAGTAAAGTAGTATGGAAGAGCTTACTCAGTTTGACAGCATTCTAATTAAGGTGGCCGCGCCCGCCACCATTCGTTCTTGGTCAAAGGGCGAGGTTAGAAAAGCCGAAACCCTGAATTACCGCTCGCTAAAGCCGGAAAAAGACGGTCTTTTCTGCGAGAAGATTTTTGGCCCGGTGCGCGACTGGGAATGTCATTGCGGAAAATATAAAGGTATTAAATTCAAGGGCATCACCTGCGACCGCTGCGGCGTGGAGATTACCCGCTCGTCGGTACGCAGGGAGCGTATGGGCCATATCGAGCTGGCTACCCCGGTAACCCACATTTGGTTTTTCAAGACCGTGCCCAGCCGTCTGGCAGCCTTAAGCGGATTAAGCCTGCGTGAGCTGGAGAAGGTTATTTACTACGAAGAATATGTGGTGCTCGATCCCGCCTCAACGCCTTTAAAGAAAAATGAATTATTAAGCGAAGAGCGTTATCAGGAATGTCTTGAGAAATACGGGCCCGGCTCTTTCAAGGCGAAGATAGGCGCGGAGGCGGTGGCTGAACTTTTAAAAGAGATCAACTTGGATACCTTTTGTAAAAAGATGCACAAGGATTTGGAGGCCAGCAACCCCCAGACCGCCACGGCACGCAAGTTCGCCAAGACCCTGAAGATCGCCGAGGATTTTCGTAAATCAGGCAACCGGCCGGAATGGATGGTTTTGGATATCCTGCCGGTTATTCCGCCGGATTTGCGTCCACTGGTTCCTTTGGAAGGCGGCAGGTTCGCCACTTCGGATTTGAACGATTTGTACCGCCGGGTGATCAATCGTAACAATCGCTTAAAGAAACTTCTGGAACTCAATGCCCCGGAGATTATCATCCGCAATGAAAAGCGGATGCTCCAAGAGGCAGTGGATGCATTAATGGATAACGGGCGCCACGGTCGTCCGGTCTTGGGCGCCAACAATCGTCCTTTAAAATCCTTGGCGGATATGCTCAAAGGCAAGCAGGGTCGGTTCCGCCAAAATCTCTTAGGAAAACGCGTGGATTATTCTGGCCGTTCGGTTATCGTGGTGGGGCCGGAATTAAAGTTGCATCAGTGCGGTCTGCCCAAGCGTATGGCCTTGGAATTATTCGAGCCATTTATCATCCGTAAATTAAGGGAGCGGGGTTTTGTGCACACCATAAAAGGCGCCAAACGTATGGTGGAGCGCGCCAAGATCGAAGTCTGGGATATCCTTGAAGAAGTAATTAAGGACCACCCAATACTCTTAAACCGCGCACCTACCCTGCATCGCTTGAGTATTCAGGCTTTTCAGCCGATTTTGGTAGAAGGCAAGGCCATTAAAATTCATCCTTTGGTTTGTACTGCCTTTAACGCGGATTTTGACGGCGACCAAATGGCCGTGCATGTGCCGCTTTCCTTGGAGTCGCAAATCGAAAGCCGCATTGCTATGTTGTCCATAAACAATATCTTTTCTCCGGCAGACGGCCGGCCCGTGGTTTCGCCGACCCAAGACTTGATTTTGGGGCTTTCCTTTATGACCAAGGAAAAGCCCAAGGCCAAAGGCGAGGGGATGTTGTTCGGCTCAAGCGAAGAGGTAATGGTGGCGCTGGGAGACGGGTTGTTGGGATTACATTCCAAGATCAAGTTACGGCTTAATGGCCCGGTTTGGCGTCAGGAACTACCGCTTAAAACGGAAGTGAGCAAGGATAAAGAGGCGAAGCCTCCCTTGAATATCATTGATACCACGGTAGGCAGGGTTATTTTTAATCAGCATCTTCCGGATGGCTTTGGTTATGTCAACCTTACTTTGGATAAGGGCAAGGTAGGGGATATTGTTTCCGATTGTTATAAGCGTTTTGGACACACCCGTACGATCAAGCTTCTGGATGACTTAAAAGAGTTAGGATTTGAGCAGGCCACGCTGGCCGGGCTTTCCATTAGCATCGATGATCTGAAGATACCGCAGGGGAAATCCGAGATTCTCAAGAGTGCGCGGGAGGAAGTGGAGAAGATTACCGACCAGTATCACAAAGGTGTTATTACTGACCGTGAAAGATCCAACAAGATTGTGGATATCTGGTCGCACACCACCGAAACCATTTCCGATATGGTGTTTCGGGAAATGGACCCCTTTAATCCTATTTTCCTGATGGCCGACTCCGGAGCGCGTGGTTCCCGGCTACAGGTCAGACAGCTTGCGGGTATGCGCGGATTGATGGCCAAGCCTTCGGGCGAGATTATTGAAAGCCCGATTACGGCTAACTTCCGTGAGGGACTGACGGTTTTGGAA
>JBMONJ010000151.1:0-5730 GCA_049324655.1 Candidatus Omnitrophota bacterium
ATCAAAATCCCATTCATATTTGGTAATTACTTCATTGATGCCGGCTGCCGCGCCGTTAAATGGCGTAACCGTCTTGACATGGGTTACTATATCCTGCCCGGCATCGGCATAGCCGGTCTTATAATTTCTGTAAGGGGGATTTTCGGAAGTATTAAGGGAAGAGAAAATAGAGAGAAAAAATATGACCGTCAGCCACAAAATTAACCTGATTTTATTGGGCGGGCAAAGCCTCGCCGAAGGCGGGCTGCGGCCGGAGTGGATGGACAATAGCGGCGAGGAGACCCCTTTTATGCTGCACGCCGCAAGCTTCATGCTGCACGCCAACTTATCTGTGTTCATCGCTTTTGAATCTGTGTTAATCGGTGTTACGGCGGGCGAGGAGGCGCCGGCTGTCTGAGTTTCATCTTTAAAGCGCCGGACAATTCCCTCCAGCTCGACAGAGGCCTTCCTGGCGTATTTGACGTAGTGCCGCATAACTGATAAATATTGCGCGGCAAACTCGGAATCTTCGTTTAAGAGCTCGCCAAATTTACCCAAGGTCCGCGTGTGGAATCTAAATCCTTTTTCTGAAGAAAAAACTTCCGCTATCCCTATGTGCCTCTTTACCTCACTTAAAGCCTTATTCAACAATCCTAAGGCTTCTTGAGCAGCTGACGGGCTTGCCAAATAAATTGCCATGCCATACCCAGCAGCGCCGATCTCCAGATTAAGCTCTCTTCCCACAAAATGCTGCGCCTCATAGTTGACTTCCCAAGGCATTTTGCCAAGAAGCGGATAAAATATTGATTTAAAAACTCTTTGATAAAAATCGGCCATCTGTTTAATTATTGCCTCGAACCTGCGAAAACCCAGAATTCCTAAACCGGCATATACCGCGTCAATGCCTTCCCAGCCATTCTTACACATTCTACTTAATTCTATAAGGATTGGCCATTTGGCCCGGGGGTCCGATAATATCTGCTTATAAAGCTTTACCGCCTCCTCGCTTTTGCCTTCCAAGATATAACGCCGGGCAGAGCCAAGGTCGCGCCAAACCCATTCCCGCACCAAGTTATTTACAGCAATATATCTTAGAAATACTTCCCAACTCTCCCACGCTGAAAACAATACAGATTCATCTTCATACCCAAACCGCCTGTCCAATCCCATCTCTGCTCCCCACGCATAAACCTCGGTCGTCATTGTATAAATCCTGCCAACCGCCTTTTCGATTAGCCGGTCCTGCTGCGAAGTGTTTTCCGGTTGCAGCGCGGCAAGGGTCTTCTCGATTTTCTTAAGACGCACCGCTTCAGAATCAGAGCTTAACGGCAAAAATTCCTTGATAATCTGCTGTTCTTGAACGGAGAAACCGTTCAATATCGCGGCCTTGACAATGCGCTCCAGCAAGCTGCATATTTGCGCACTAATAGGTGACCGGGACATATCAAATAACCAAGAATGCCGGCGGAAAAATCTTTCTCCCCATTTCGTGGGGGCCATGGGATAGAAATAGGTATAAATCTCATAAAAGTCGCGGGCAATAGAGGCCGCCTCTTTAGCTGCTAAGCTGCTGAGCTGCTGAGCTCCTGAGCGAACGGCTGATGAGCTTAGGAGCTGATGAGCTGACGAGCTAAACGCGGCCGGCGAGGAGGTTTTTTGCCTGCCTGCCAGCAAGGCAGGCGCTGCAAGCTCCAAGCTGCAGGCTGCAGGCTGTTCCGCCGCCACCGTCTTGCCGTCTGCGGCGGGGGAGGGAACGTTAAGTTCATAAACAACCAAAGCAAAACCAACCGAGGGACGATTTTGAATTTTTATCTTAGCGACTCTGGTAACCAACCGAACAGCAGTTTGAGACTCGATTTCTTCCTGCCCTCGCGCTCCAAGGAATATAATCTTCCCCTTCTCCTTAAGTACCCTTACCCATTCGTTCACGGAATCAGTTATCCAGGGAGACGGCTGGCCGGCAAATATATCATCCGTTGCCAAAACGACATCCACGCTTTTAGACGCTAACCCAGTTCCTTCTTTAGATTGGCGGGCGTCTTTCAATCTAAATTGAATATTTTTAACTTCTGGGTAGAACTCCGTGGCCCGGATAAGCGCAAGCTTCAAACTGTAAGGATTCGCCTCTACGCCTATAATCTTGATAGAAGGTTTTTCCCTCGCCAACTTAAGCGCTATGCTACCGCTACCACAACCAAAATCAAGAATTGTTTCCAATGGACCCTTACCCAAATGCTTAATAACCAGTCTGACCTTTTCCTCGACGCTGACAAAGAAATTCTGAGCTTTCCATCTATAACCCCTTATAGTCTCCTCTGGTAACATAATCGGCACTGTTTTTCCAAAATCTGGATTACTTTCACTGGGTAGCGCCACGACATAAATGCCGCTCCTAACCATTTCCACATCGCCTACTTGCTGGCCCGCGGTGCCTGATACTAAAATGCTGTCAACTTTATATGGAGCGAGTAAATCTGCAAAACTCGTGTCATTATCTTGATTGGTCAAGATAAGATAATCAATAAGTCTCAATCTATCAGTTTTTGGGAAGTTTTCTGGTTTTGATAGATATAGCTTAACCAAGTCTTCCCTCTGGACTATTTCTTCTGCCGTATAAACCCCGTAGCCGACCAACAATTCCTTCATCCGCTCTGGCGCAAAACCGGTATGTCTTTCCAGCAATTCTTCTAATATCCCCGAACGCGCCTTGCCACTAATAGCCAAATCCGGAGCTACCGTCTTAAGCGCCTCCGTAGAGGCGGGATTTTTTGAAAGTAAAAGTCCCTGTAAAGCAACGGCAACTACTCTTGGGTTTTCATCTTGGCATGCCGCTTTAAACGCGTTTACTCCGGCTTCGCCGACAGCAACTAAAGCAACCTTTGCTATCTCACGGCCCAAACGGTTTCTCTCCCGCAGCAACCGGCCGAGATGTTGGACTAAGCTATCCTTGCCTTTGAGATCAACCATCGCATAAAGCCTCTGGAATGCCTCATAAGGATGGGCATGCCTCCATACCAAGAAAAGCCGGTGGAGATTTTCTAAAACACCCTCTATGCTTAGAAGCCCAAGTCCGTGTTGTGCTTCTCGCCGTATCTCCTCACTTTCCTCCCCCAGCGCATGGATCAATAAACCGGCCATTTTTGGATTCTTGGCCAGCTGGACGCCCGAAATAATAATAAGGCGCATATTGATGTTGTTGGCCTCTGAAAATAATTTTTGTAAAAATGACACGGCCCCTTCGCCAGGCTTTTCAGCTAAACTTTTTATTGTCCCTATTAATTTTATCACCTTAGATGAGTAATCGCCTCCCCATATGGGACCTAGACTCTTCTTTTGTGCTTCTATATCATTAATCAAAGCGGAGGTATAGGTGGCCGCCGCCGAAGCCTCGACTCGGCCTTCGGCCGAGGCGGGCGAGGAGGCGAATCCATCCGGAAGTGTGATATCGAATTCTTTACAGGCGGCTTTAATTCTTCTCAAACTCCAGCCAAGAGCTATATGTTGCGATATCCATCTCGCATTATAATTAACAGGTTCACCTTGGTTTCTCCAGAGCCAGTTACGCCATTTTCCCTTTGGTGCGTCCATAGATAAACGCCGGACACGAGTCCTGTAACCCTTTTGTTGAATAATAGACGCAGCCAGCTGAGAATAAGGTAATCCAAAATGTGCCGCAAGTTGTTTCATAGTCAACGGGGTCTTCGAGATACCCCGCTCCTTCCTTGTATCTAAGTAAAGACGCAGTGCAGTTTCTTGTTGATCATAGTCGCGCAACAGGGATATTTGGCAGTTAGAGACCGCTTCAAGGCGAGTAGCAATAAAGCCGGGTGACAGCTTAACGCCAGTCTCTGATTTAACTAATTTCGCCAACTCCTTTATAAACTTCCAAGTAACTTGCTGACCCCTATTCTTCTTACCTCCTCTATCAACGATATCCCAAGGTTGCGGTTTCTTGATAGCCTCCTCAGGTTCAATGATTTGGCAATGTAATTTTGGTGCAAGGTGTAAGACTATATTAAAGATATACCCCATAGAAGTTCTGGTTTCAGTCGCCAATTTTTCAATGATCTCCCAAGGAATCCCACCCTTCTTAGAATATATTCTTATCCCTTTTCTAATCCGCTGAAACAACGGGTCTGGGACAGTTTTGGGCTTTCTACGGAATGTTATTTCGGACTTTCCATACCTAGGCGCCTTAATTGAGAATTTCTTGAATTGGCGACAGACCGTCTCAAGCCTCACCCCTAATCTGGAGGCTATGGTTTTTTGGGGTATTTTAGTTGACTGCCTTTTAAACCACTGGCAGTAGCGATGGAGAACTTGGGAGCCCTGCGAACTCCTATATCCCGGTACTCTTTCTACTGGGATATTCAATTCATGGAGCAATTGATAGGCCCGGGGCCTTGAAATACCTGACCCCTTAATCCATAAAACGAATTTCCTCTGAGTTATGATTGTTCCACCGCCAGCAAGGGGTTTCGCCAGTTCAATAAACTTTTGTGTCGCCATGCCGGGTTCTCGTTTAGCTCGTTTAGTGTGTATAAGTTCAAATCCTAATCTTTGGGTTAAGACTCCTATCAGGTATTGAACACTACAACCACACTCTCCACTCGCTACCTCTGCTGCTTTTCTCCGAGTAATCTCTTTAGTCATCTGTTGTGATGCCCAGTCTTTGATTCTTTGGAATTTCTTCGGCTGGGATGCCGGCGAGGAGGGTTCTTTTGCGCTGCACGCCGCAGGCTTCATGCTACACGCCAACTTATCTGTGTTCATCGCTTTTGAATCTGTGTTAATCGGTGTTATGGCGGGCGAGGAGGCCTGTCGGCTTTCAGCCGCCGGGATCTCCGAGAGAAAACCTACAGAAGAAAATGGAGAATAGAAAATCGAAAATAGATTAACAGTAGGTTGCGCAGGAGAAGTTATCGGCGACGCGGCGGGTTTAGCTGATGGCTTATGGCTCATAGCTCCTGAGTCGCTACTATGAGCTAAAGCGGCGCCGGTCGCAAGAATTATTGCCTCTCCGACTTTGTTGAATAAGGAAGCGAATCCAGACAAATTCTGCTTGACAAAATTATTATGCTGACTTAATATAACCCTCGCTATGAACAAAGAAGCCAAGAAAGAGAGCGCCACTATGACTACCAGAGAAGTGGCGGTATTGATTGAAGAATTCCGAAGCCAATTTAGGGCATTGGGCGAGGAACTCAAAACCGTCTCCCGCAGATTAGAGGCCATTGAGACCAACCAAGCCAGAGCTTGGGAGAAAATCACCGGGATAGATTTAAGATTAATCAGAGTAGAGAGAGATGTTGCCGTAATGAAATCCGACATTACGGAAATTAAAGAATTGGTCAAAGACCACTCCCAAAGGTTAACCCACCTGGAAGCCAAATAATATCCGATTCCTTTCCCCGCATTTAGGACTTCAATCTGCCTAGAAGATATTCTCTGCGCCGGCGAGCTGGAGCACATAGAATAGATAGTCCGAAAAACAACACTAGCGACAAATGCACGAGTTGGCCACCCACCACTCCCCCAGCCTATTTTATTCGTGATTCTCCTTAGATTTTCCATCACTTCTTTAGTTTGAAAGTCCCGAGAATCTGAAAATTCAGAGCTTGAAATATCTGCAATCGCAATAAGTTCTGGTTCAACTCTTGCTCTTTCTCTCTGGAAAGCACTCTCGACCTCTTCTTGGTGCTCGAACAACCTTTGAGCCGCCTCGTCTGGATAAATTAATTTCCCAATGCG
>JBMONJ010000152.1:0-5672 GCA_049324655.1 Candidatus Omnitrophota bacterium
TTTAATAATATCCAAATTTTTATCGGTGTATTCAAATAATATATCTTCTTCTTTCGCATGATGAAATTTGTCCGCATAAGACCGGATAAAATCCAGGCCGTCCAAAATCAGCTGTCTGCCGGCTGCTGATTCAATATCTATTTTTTCAACTACCGTAGGTATCAGCCCGAGCCATTTTTTGATTAAGGTATGCTCGTCCACTAATCTCTTTATGGGCGGAGAATACTTTATTTGCCTATCCGGTGCTTTTTTAGGCCCCTTGCATACCGGCCTTTTAATATCCCTCTGTGGGTAGATAGTCTTTTCTATCCGGTACATTAAATCCAGTTCCCGCTCTTCAGGCAAATTATGTATGGCCACGATGTCCTTTAGAAGGCAGGAGCCTAAGCTGCAGGGGACACAGCCAATATTATATTCCTCAAGGATTTTTCCTACCGTCGGGAATTTGGTAATAATCTCTTTTATGGGGGTATTGAGATACTTTTCCATTCTATCAGCCCTTTTTCTTCTTTAAATCTGCCGGCGCAAAGCAGCAATATCCTATGGCGTCGAATTTCTTACGCACTTCCTTCCATTCATTCCTTTCCAGAGTTTTTAGCGACATAGGATAAAGGATATTGTCTTCTTTGTAGATATGCTCATCGAGATTCTTAACCAAAAATTCTATTAAAGGACTGATGGTCTTTACGAATTCCTTGAAATCCTCACCCTGCGCATTCATTGTAATTTCAAAGAGGCCCTTCTTCTTCGCCTTAAACTCGATATGGTCCTCTTTAAATATTTCCGGCGGCTCGGTTATGCCGTGCGCTATCAACCTTGGGAAAATCGCCTCCTCTTCTCTCTGATGATGCTTCTCGGTCTCCAAGAAAAAATGGGAAAGTTCTTTTAAGGTGTTGAGCTGGCCTTTTGCCTTCTCAAATGAGACGGCCGATTCCAATTTCTCTAGCACGCGTTTAAGTTTTTTTAGATTGCGCTTGATTATCTTATGCTCATCCTTAAGTATGGAAATCGGATGCGCCGCCGGAAGTCTTATAGACCTTGCCTCGGCTCCCAGCTGTTTTTTCATCACCTCCAGATGAACATCGCAAAGCCGCTTCATCTCCTCCCGGCCGGTGCCTTCCTGGATGAGTTCCTGCTCAGCCAAGGCCAGCTCTTTGGGAGCGGTATCTTTAAAATACACCTCTACCTCTTTCTTGACCTTCTCTAATTCTTCCGCAGAGGCAGTATGCAGCTTTTTTAGCGCCTGTTTTAATTTTTCTCTTTCGCCAACCTTGCTGTCCATTGCTTTCACCCCTATTGTTTATGATCCAATACCCATACATTGTGCGCGTTCGGCCCACCACGCGGGGCTTTCCCAGCACGCCGGGATAGCTTGGTAAGGATCGGCTTGGCCGAAATTCTCGTCTTTAAAATAGGCGTAACTAAAATCCGCATCCAACAATTTATCCCGGTATTTAGACACATCCACCTCGTGACGGATTAATGCCGCATAGAAACCGGATTTAGCTATATCGCCCACAAAAATCATCCCGCGAATTTTATTGTCTTTTAAGACTAATTTCTTATATAAACTGCCGGAGTGAATACTTACCACTTCATAGCCGTCGCTGTTCTCGTCCTCTATCAAGGTCTTGCCAAACGATATAGCCGGTATCTGATGAAACTGCACCGCATTCTGAATCCCGACGGCGCCGGTATATCTTCTCCTTTCGCCGGCCATATTGCGTGCGGCGAATTTTGCCTGCAAAACCGCGTTAAACCAGGTGGCAGAAAGGACCCGTTTACCGGTAGATATATCTTGAATCTCAATACAGTCGCCGGCAGCAAAGATATCGGTATCCGAAGTCCGCAAAAACTCATCTACTAAAATTCCCTTGTCCGTATCCAGCCCGGCTTGCTCTGCCAATTCTTTGTTAGGGGTTATCCCCGCGGCAATAACGACTAACTCACATTTGATATGCGTCTTATCCGCCGTGGTTACATCGCATACTGAGTCGGTTCCGTTAATAGAAACGATGCTCTCATTAAGAATCATCTCTACCCCCAACCCTTCGAGGTCCTGCTGAATTATCTTGCTGGCAGTGGCATCCAACTGGTTGGGCAATATCTGTGAACACCGCTCTATCACGGTAACCTTAAGACCTCGCCTCGCCAGCGCATAGGCAGCCTCAAGTCCGATGAACCCCGCGCCTACCACTACCGCCGCTTTGGCAAAGGTTACTGAATGCGCAACCCGACAGGCATCATCTAAAGAATGAAAACAGGTGACTCCGGTTAAGCCTAAGCCGTCAATCTTGGGGACACGGGGTCTGGCCCCGACGGCAATTAACAGTTTGTCGTATTCTATTTCTTGGGCATTTTCGCAAATCAATTTTTTTGCCGCCCGGTCTATTTTTGTAACCTGGGTATGTAAAATCCCGGCGATACCATATCTTTTAAAGAAATCCTGGGTTTTAAAGTAAAGACCGCTTTCGGGCAATCTCCCATCCGCATAACGAGAGATAAGGCAGCGCGAATAAGGCAAATGGCCTTCCTGCGATACAACCACGATGGTGCTGTCTTTGTCTAAGGCCCGCAGCTCCTCTGCGGCCTGTGCGCCTGCCGCGCTACTGCCGATAATCGTATATCGCATATCTGTCTCCTTCGAATATTTGCTGATTATTCTTTTCTATCTGCCACCTCTAAAACCTCATTAGGGCAAGCCGCTACACAAGCCGGGGTTTCCCGGTTCGGGCAAAAATCACACTTTAGCGCCTGAGCAAATGCATTTTTCCCGGTCTGTATAACCTCCAAGGAGGGAGTGATTACGCCATAAGGACAAGCCATAATGCACATCCAACAGCCGACGCATTGCTGTTCATGCCCCATATTATTTACTATACCCGTAACCGGATCTTTCTGCATACACCCGGCCATACAGGCGCTTACACATAGCGCCTCTTTGCAATGCCGGCACACCACCGGCACCGGACGATCATTAATGGATTCGACGAATATCCTGGTTTTCGGCTCCGGTGTCCCAAGCGCAGCAAGGATATAGCTCTTTTGAGGAGAATGCTCTTCCATACAGGCGATCTCGCAGCGCTTACAGCCTGTGCAGCGCTCAAGGTTGACAGTAAGTTTTCTCATTTAAGCCCCAGACCCTTTCGCTTTTTTAGTATATGCTCCTCCATAAGATCAGCGGACTTAATTGGGTCAAGTTCAACCATTACTTTGCCGCCGGTGAGAGATTCGACATCTTGAGTCAATATCTTGGTGACTAAAGGACTGCCTAATACCGGCGGTGCCGGGGCGACATGAATTGCGAAGCCGAGCGCAACCGCAGTAAAGGCATCGGCCAAGGCTTTCTGCTCCATATATTCGGGGGCCGATACCACTACCGGCAGAGCCGGGATATCTACATCTAAAGCCTCGGCAATCGCCACTGCCGTGCCCACAATCTTGCCGATATCCGGACAACCGCCATAATTGAGACACGGTGGGGTGCCTAAACTCGAACACACTGATTTTAAATTTTTTCCTGATTCGCTGACCGCCTCCCGCGACATCAATCCGGCATTCTGGATTACGCTGGAACAACAGCCCGCGCCTATGGTGAGGATATCCCGCCGGATCAGCTCCCGGGTTAAATTGACTATATGTCTTCCCGACTGAAATTCCCTTACTGTGGTGCAGCCAACCACGGCTGCAATGCCTTTAATTGAACCTGAGGCAATGCCGTCTATCAGCGGCTTAACCGAACCCCCTAAGGCGCTTACTACGCTCTCGGTGGTAAAGCCAGCCATTGCCGATTGTTTTACTGAAGGGATATTAAGCTTACCTCGTTTTCCAAATGCCTCGAGCGCTCTTTCCAAAATCTTCTCGGCAATCTCGCTGGCTTTATCGGGCTCGAATTCCAAACGTTCTACATTCCGGTGCCGCAAGGTCTTGTCTGTGGAGATCAATTTAGTATGATACCGCGGCGCGAATTCATCGGATAAAGTGGGCATAACGCAATTATAATCAAAGGCCAACGCATCCACCGCTCCGGTAGCCAATATCAATTCCTGCTGAGACCAATTACCTACGGGCCCGAAATAGACATCTTTGTATTGCGCGGCGATATTAAAAAGGGATTGGCCCTCGCAGACCGTTCCATAAATTTTAATTCCATTTTTTGCGCCGGCTTGCTTTGCCTTTTCCTGCCAGATCTTGCTTCTGACAGCCTCAAACACCCTGATTGCCAAGAGCGGCTGATGGCCATGCATAATGACATTCACCGCGTCAGGGTCCAAAACGCCAATGTTAACTTCACATTCAACTGGCGTTGCAGTGCCAATCAATACCTCTTGCAAATAGGTTGCGCCAAAAAGCCCCATATATTCGTTGGCAATTCCCAAGCGTAAACAATGCAACAGTATATCCACCGGGTCATTGTTAAAGTTTGTTGCTGCCTTAGTAAGGCCGGTGGCGATCTCGGAATTTGGCCCACCGGGAATAATATCAAGTTTCTCCCATACCTCTAACCGCTTCCGGGGCGCCAAGGCCTTAACCACTTTAAGCGGCTCATAATCATTAGAGTTAATCTGCTCTATATAAAAAGTGCCGACCTCTCTGGCAATATCTTTAATCGGCTTTTTATTATCTATTCCGAATTTAGCGGCGATATTTCTTAATTTATCTTCTTCCTTAATTATATAGTCTGCCTTACCTTCGCCAACTGCCTTTAAGGTTCTGGCCACATTTCTGGCGTGGTAGACATTGGCCGCGGTGCCTTGCGCACATTTTAAAAGCAGATTCCTTGCCACTATTAACTCTGCGGATGCCCCGCATACTCCCCGCTTGGCCTTTCTGGTAATCTGACAGGGGCCATCGGTACACAAGGTGCAGCATATCCCCATTGCGCCAAATGCGCACTGCGGCTGCTGCTTGGCGAACCGCTCATAAATGGTCTCCATATTATCTTCCCTTGCCACCTTATGCATATATTTTGACAGCTCATCCAAGGGCTCATTGTGATATATCTTAAAATCCATTGTTAGGTTCTCCCTTCTTTCAATAAAGACGCGACAGTGATAGACTTTAATTCCCTGATTACCTTTTTCTCAATCCCATCGATTGCTTTTCTCAACCCGCAAATATCTCTATCCGGGCAAAGCTTCTTTTTAAAGATGCACTCATTTAGTTTTAACGGCCCTTGCAATATCTCAATCAAATCCACTAAAAATATTTTATGGGCGGGAATAGCCAGAATGAATCCTCCGCCTTGGCCCTTATAGGATTCAAGAATACCTTTTTTGTTCAAGATCTGAAGGATTTTTCTCAAAAATGGCCGGGGCATCTTCAGCTCCTTAACCAGCTCGGTAACTGAAATTATCCTGTCTTTATTCCTGGCAATAAACCTAAGCGCCCGCACCGCATAATCTGTATTTCTGGTCATTAGATTCATTTTTTATCCCCGTTTGATGGCGGGGTAATGATACTATATTAGCCTCATTTTGTCAAGTATTTCTTTTTTGCGATGATGCTTCGCTGCAGAAAACTTTTAGGAGAGATTATTGAAGGTTGGCTGCCCCGCTTGGGCTCGAACCAAGACTAACAGATCCAGAGTCTGTCGTGCTACCAATTGCACTACAGGGCAAAATCTATTTTATAATTTTTATCGCCTGCCTTAGGCGCTCAAGGGTTCTTAC